>NZ_JAVKPO010000059.1:0-720 GCF_040980945.1 Kocuria sp. CPCC 204721 | reverse complement strand
CCCCGTGTGCTGATCCTGGGCACGCCCGGAGCCTCGTGCGGTGAGAACAAGGGCGCCGGTGTGGCGGCCCCAGCCCATTGACGGGGGCCGCCACACCAGCACCTGTCGAACCATCTTGAGGCGGGGCGCGAGAGAGCCGGTCTAACATACGGAAGGAACATCCCATGCGCCAGAAGACCAGTCCGACCACGAGCCCCCGCATCGCCACGGCGACGCGCACCAGCGTCGAACCCGTCCAGCTCCAGCAGCTGATCAAGGGCGCGGAAACAGCCGCCGCGCAGTACGAACGGGACGAAGCGAGGGTCGAAGGGTGGGGACGCGATTCCTTCCCCGCCTCCGACCCGCCCCAGAACTACTAGACCCCAGGGGTTGACTGCTCGGGCGTCCCGAGGAGCTACGGGTGCTCGGCCCCGGCCGGGGAGAGGCAGATGCCTCCACCCCGACACAGGGTCGGTGTTCCCGCCAGGGCGGGAGGCGTCACCGCAGGCGCAGCGGGGCGGTGGCGAAACCGCCGACCGGTGGCAGTTCGCGTTGCCGCGGCCGGTCCGGGTCGGGTTCGATCGCGGCCGTCGCCGCCAGGGCGGCGCGGGTCAGTGCCCGCAGCTCGAGGGTCGCCAGGGGCCTGCCGGGGCACACATGCTTGCCGATCCCGTACACCAGGTTGTACGGGGCGTTGCCGACCGGGTCGAACGCCTCCGGGTCGCCGAAGATCCGCGGGTC
>NZ_JAVKPO010000058.1:0-782 GCF_040980945.1 Kocuria sp. CPCC 204721 | reverse complement strand
TGGATTCAGCACCCCCATCCTGGAGGCCTCGACCCCTACCCGACCCCCGTGACACGCACCCCGCTTGGGCCTTTACCCACACTAATTTGGGAAGGGCCGCTTTTGTCAGGGCGCCGGTTTTCCCAGAGTGAAGCGTGCGGTGTAGCCCCTCCAGCGACATGACCATCGTGGAGAAGTCTGCGTCCACGAACCGTTCGCCATGCGTGCCACGAGCTAGAACATTCGCTGTCAGTTCAGGAGCCCGCCCCAGTTCTGGACGTCATTCCAGCCAGGCAGCAATGAGCTCGACGTCAGACTCGCCCCTCCGAGCGGCCATGCCGTCATGACGTTGATCGTCTAGGGGATCTTCAACCATCCAACCGTCGACCTCCAACGGCCGCTCGGGCCCTCCGGCGATCCGCACTCGGTACCGGTCGACCACAGCCCGGTTCATGCGCAGCAAGGAGAAGAACTCCTACCGTTCCTCAGCTTGGTCAGAAGTGCTTTCCAGGGACGCGATCGGAGCTTGCGCCCAGGCCTCCAATCCGCTCAGATACATGAAAAGGCAAAGTGGGGTGATCTGGGTCGATGCCATAAACGAGCTCGCGCACCACGCGCCTAGTCCACCCGCAAGTGATTACTCCTCGTGCATTTACTGGGGCCATGCCGAGCACTCGGGCCCGACGGTCGTCCCTGCCGGCCGGGGGTGGCCGAGCACATCCGACTTTTTATGGCTCTTCACAGATGAGGGTGTAGCTGTGGTGCGACCTGGGGCGGCGCGTCGGTGTCGGGGTGAGGGTCGA
>NZ_JAVKPO010000057.1:0-804 GCF_040980945.1 Kocuria sp. CPCC 204721 | reverse complement strand
ACCGGTGAGGGCCTGCAACACGCTGACGGGCACTCCCCGATCCTGGCTTCGACCAACCCCGCGGTGATCCACTACGACCCCGCCTACGGGTACGAGATCGCCCACATCGTCAAACGCGGGATCGAACACATGTACGGGCAGGCGGATGAGGATCACAACGTGATGTACTACCTCACCGTCTACAACGAACCCATCCACCAACCCGCCGAACCCGAAGACGTCGATGTGGACGGGATCCTCAACGGTATCTACCTGCTCAAACCCGCCACCAACGAAGGCCCGCGCGCCCAGCTGCTGGCCTCCGGGGTCGGGGTGCCCTGGGCGTTGGAAGCCCAACGGATCCTCGCCGAGGAATGGTCGGTCTCCGCCGACGTGTGGTCGGTGACGTCGTGGACGAACCTACGCCGGGATGCTCACGCCGCCGAACATGAGGCGTTCCTCAACCCCGGTGAAGGAGCCCGCACCCCCTACATCACCCAAGCACTAGCAGGGGCAACGGGACCGGTGATCGCTACCAGTGATTACACCTCGGCTCTACCGGACTCCGTGCGTCAGTACGTGCCCAACGACTGGGCCTCGTTGGGCGCTGACGGATTCGGGTTCGCTGACACCCGCGCCGGAGCACGCCGGTACTTCACCATCGATGCGCACTCAATGGTCGTACGCACCCTGGAAATGCTGGCCAAACGCGGAGAGATCGACTGGTCCGCCCCCGCAGAAGCCATCACCCGCTACGACCTCACCAACCCCGCCGCCGGCACCAGCGGTAACACCGGAGGCGACGCCTAACCCACCAACCCACCA
>NZ_JAVKPO010000056.1:0-867 GCF_040980945.1 Kocuria sp. CPCC 204721 | reverse complement strand
TGTTCTTTCGCACATTCGGTCTTGTACTGCATAGCCGATAAGTGTTTGCGATCAGAAGAAACACCACGTTCCATGCCCAGTGCTTCAGATGCTATGGTTTGGAGTTCTGCCATGTCATCACGCGATAAACGCACACTCTTCCCGTTCGGCTGCGTCCAATCGAAAACTACATGGGCGTGAAGGTTAGGTGTCCATTGCTTTGCGTTCATGTATCCTTCGTCCTTGTGTATATGGATTTGAAACGCTTCAATACCGAAACGTTCCTTGCAGACCGCAGCGAATTGCTGGAGTTCCTGCATGGTGGTTTCTTGCTTGATTACTATTACCCCCTCCCGTATGGGTGCTGCTTTAGTCTGCATCTTCTGCCCAACCGTATCGAAATATCTCTGTTTCGCACTCTCCAGCCGATGGGAGATGCTATCTCCAACCCAGCTTTCATTCAAATGACTAAGTTCCGGACGAACATAGTCCAACTCTTTTTCCCTAAAGTTGTGAATCTCGCTCCCCGGCTTCACTGCTTGTACATGAATACTTGTTGCTCCCATAAGTTAACATTTTTGTGACAATCGATAACAGCCGGTGACAGCCGGCTGACAGGGGGTTAAGGGGGCTTGTCCCCTTACACACGTACCCTTTAGGGTGCTAGTGTGCTATCACCATACTGCATAGGTGCGAAGTTAGTGAATGTTTTGTAAATGCACAAATAAAGGGGAAAACATTTGGATTTGCGACAATAAAGTACTACCTTTGTTGCTGACCAAACGGTAGCTGACCGATACGGGAGAGTTACCAAAATACAAGCCGCTGGAGTTAATTGACGGACATCCGACATCCCCAGCGGCTTTATTTTTGCCTATCTGCTTCGTC
>NZ_JAVKPO010000006.1:0-153034 GCF_040980945.1 Kocuria sp. CPCC 204721 | reverse complement strand
TGTCCAAGCCGACCGCGAACACCTGGTCGGAATCAAATAGCGCGAGTCTCCATCAGACCCAGGGCGCTTCAAGCCTTCAGATCCGTAGTGCTTTGTTGAACGTCTCCCCCTTCTACGGTGTCGCCGGTGACCAGGGGCTGTCGGTAGAGCTGCTGGAGGATGCCACTCACATGGTCGGGGTTCTGGTAGATCGTGACAGTCGGGGTTGGTGGGAGCATTGGATTGGGTTCAGGGACAGCTGCGCGGGGGGCTTGTTTGTGGGCCATACGATCCATCAATGATGGGGGAATATACCGAACATGGATTCATGCCCTTTCAGGCCAGGAATTGCGGGAAGCCATGGATGGTAAATACGGCTACATAGATTAGGGGCGGCAGGGTCACTGACGTGACTCCGCCGCCCCTATAACGTTCTGTATCAGTCTATGGGCTTTGTGAGTAGACCAATGGGATGGATCAGTGAAAGGTGGCTGACAAACAGGGCTTGGGTAGGGTTTGAACCGTTATGGCCCATATCCGATCGCAGCGGGCATTGTGATCCTACGACATCGGAGCATTGCTCAGATGTGGCGGCTAAGCTGCTCTTGTGGGTCCACTTTTCTCAGATAGGTTGGGATCTCACATCGTGCGTTGCGCTCAAATTAGTATGCTTCTTAAAATTGCCTAGACTCCACCGACACCAGGGTTCAGCCCGTCAGCTACCCGATCCCGGCGATCGGGTCATTAAATCGCCGGAATCAGATAAGGCTGAGGGTCAGCTTGACCGCGCTATCCCGACATCTGAGCAATGCTCAGATTGGACGGCCGATCTGCTCAGATAGGGCCACATTGCTCAGATAGGTCGGGATCTCACAGTGACTCAGAAGTCCCAGTCCTCATCCTCCGTGTTCACGGCCTTGCCGATCACGTAGGAGGAGCCGGAACCGGAGAAGAAGTCGTGGTTCTCATCCGCGTTCGGGGACAGCGAGGAGAGGATGGCCGGGGACACGTCCGTCATTTCCCGCGGGAACAGGGCCTCGTAGCCCAGATTGTTCAGTGCCTTGTTGGCGTTGTAGTGCAGGAACTTCTTGACGTCCTCGGTCCAGCCGACCGAGTCGTAGAGCGCCTCGGCGTAGGCCACCTCGTTGTCGTAGAGCTCGTCCAGCAGCTCGTACGTGTACGCCTTGAGCTCCTCCTGACGCTCCGGGGTCTCCTGCAACAGACCACGCTGGTACTTGTAGCCGATGTAATACCCGTGCACGGCCTCGTCGCGAATGATCAACCGGATCAGGTCCGCGGTGTTGGTCAGCTTGGCGTGCGAGGAGAAGTACATGGGCAGGTAGAACCCGGAGTAGAACAGGAAGGACTCCAGCAAGGTGGAGGCCACCTTCTTTTTCAGCGGGTCGTCACCCTTGTAGTACGTCAGCACGATGTCGGCCTTGCGCTGCAGGTGCTCGTTCTCGCGCGACCAGCGGAACGCCTCGTCGATCTGCTTCATGGACGACAGCGTGGAGAAGATGGACGAGTAGGACTTCGCATGCACGGATTCCATGAACGCGATGTTCGTGTACACGGCTTCCTCGTGCAGGGTCTTGGCGTCCGGGATCAAGGAGACCGCGCCCACGGTGCCCTGGATGGTGTCCAGCAGGGTCAGGCCCGTGAACACCTTCATGGTGAGGTCCTGCTCCTCCGCCGTGAGCGTCTTCCACGACTGGACGTCATTGGACAGCGGGACCTTCTCGGGGAGCCAGAAATTGGACGTCAGACGGTCCCAGACTTCGGTGTCCTTCTCGTCCTGGACGCGATTCCAGTTGATGGCCTCCGCCGGGTGGCGGAGCAGTTCGACCTTCTCGGTGGTCATGGCGCGCACTGGCTCCTTCGTGGATGGGGGTTCCCGCCCCGCTGGATGACGCCGACGGCGCTCGGCGGGCGAGCGCTGCACACCGGTTCTCGCGGGGTCGGCTGGCGCGCGGGACGACTTCCCAGGGTACTCCACTTCAGGCGGGAACGGACCGGGCTCGGCGCTTCGGTCGGGAACGGACCGGACGCAATGCCGCCCGCCCGATTTCGGACGGGAACGAACGGGGCCCGATTCCTTCCACCCCGGACCCATGGCGTCATGTTCCCTCAGGGTGAACCCCGTGTCGGGGTCCTTCCGTATGTGACGGAAGCCGTGCAGGATGAACGTACCGACCCGACACCGGGCTGGTTCACCTACCGGAAGGACACAGATCATGCCGGATCTCGGAGGACTCGCGGACAAGGCCAAGGACGCCGCCGGAAACCACCAGGACAAGGTCGACCAGGGCATCGACAAGGCGGGTGACGCCGTGGACGAGAAGACCGGTCACAAGTTCGAGGGCCAGGTCGATCAAGGCCAGGACGCCGCGCGCGATCGGCTCAGCGGCAATGAGTGATCTGCACCGCCGCGTGAGAACGGGGTCCCTTCCGATCGGAAGGGACCCCGTTCTCACGTCGGCTCGAGGGTGCGCCCCACGGGCTCAAGGGCTCCTCTCACGGACCGGTCACCCGCGCGGGGAGGACGCCGCGGCGTCGCCACCGCTCTCGCGGGTCTCAGGCCTCGTCCGCCTCCCGGGCGAGTGCCGTGAGTCGGGAGACCGCTCGGTAGTGCTTCTTCTGGTAGCCGCCGGCCATCATCTCCTCCGTGAAGACGCGGTCGAACGGCACGCCCGTGGAGAGGATGGGCAGGTCCCGGTCGTACAACCGGTCCGCGAGCACCACGAACCGCAGCGCTACCGCTTGCTGGTCGATCGTGCGCACCCCGCGCCACGCGATCGCGTCCAGGCCCTCGATCAGCGCACGGTAGCGCGAGGGGTGCACGCGGGAAAGGTGTTCCACGAGCGCGTCGAAGTCGTCGATCGCCACACGCCGACCCGCGAAGTGCTGTTCGACGGCGGCGTCGAGCGCGGCGTCGTCGGGCAGGGGCGACGGCGCGTTCGGCAGTCCGCGGTGACGGTAGTCCTCGCCGTCGATGCGCACGACCTCGAACTGGGAGGACAGCACCTGGATCTCACGCTGGAAGTCCTGCGCCGCGAACCGGCCTTCGCCCAGGGAACCGGGCAAGGTATTGGACGTGGCCGCGAGCTTGACGCCCGCGTCCGCGAGTTCGCGCATGAGCCGGGACATCAGCACGGTGTCCCCGGGGTCGTCGAGCTCGAACTCGTCGATGCACACGAGGGTGTATTCCTTCAAGGCGTCCACGGTGCGGCGGAACGTGAGCGCACCCACCAGGTTGGTGTACTCCACGAACGTGCCGAACGCCTTGGGCCCGGGCACGGCGTGCCACAGGGACGCGAGCAGGTGGGTCTTGCCCACGCCGAACCCGCCGTCCAGGTAGATCCCCTGCGCCGCGCCGGAACTCTTCTGCCCGCCGAAGAGTTTGGAGAAGAACCCGCCACCGGAGGCGCCGCCCCCGGACGCGCCCGCCGCGAAGGTCTTGAGCTTCTCGACCGCCTGTGCCTGCGAGGGCTGGGACGGATCCGGGCGGTACGTGTCGAACGACACCTCCCCGAAGCGTTCGGACGGGGTGAAACCGGCCAGCAGTTCATCGGCCGAGACGCGTGGATCGCGCTCCACGAGGTGTTCGATCTGAGTGCTCACGTGACAGGGCCTCCCGACCGGTTCCGGATCGCGCGCCGCGGCGGGCGCGCACCGGGACCGGTCCTGCGGTAAACGGACAGTACGTGGGACGCGCCGGGCGTTCCATTCTCCCCCGATGCTACCGGTCAGCCCGTGGTGAACACGGCGACCGCGTATGACGGCGCACGCGGGCCGGCATGCGCCGGGTGCGCGCGCACCACTACGCTGGAGAACGAGACGCGCACGGCACGTGCGTGCGCAGCGCCCACGACAGCACAAGGACAAGGAGAAGTCTCATGGCTGTAGAAGCAGAGCAGAACGACGCGTTCGCGCAGTACGCGCACCCGGAACGTCTGGTGTCCACGCAGTGGGTAGCCGATCACGTCGGCACGCCCGGCGTCGTCATCGTCGAATCGGACGAGGACGTCCTGCTGTACGAGACCGGGCACATCCCCGGGGCCGTCAAGGTGGACTGGCACACGGACCTCAACGAACCGGACACCCGCGACTACGTGAACGGGGAGCAGTTCGCCGAGGTGATGTCCCGCAAGGGGATCTCCCGCGACGACACTGTGGTGATCTACGGCGACAAGTCCAACTGGTGGGCCGCCTACGCCCTGTGGGTCTTCACGCTGTTCGGTCACCGGGACGTGCGCCTGATGAACGGCGGGCGCGACAAGTGGATCGCCGAGGGCCGCGAACTGACCACGGACGCGACCCCCGTGACCCCCACCGAGTACCCCGCGGTGGAGCGGGACGACTCCGTGATCCGCGCGTACCGCGAGGACGTGCTGGCCGCGCTGGGCACCACTCCCCTGATCGACGTGCGCTCCCCCCAGGAGTACACGGGCGAGCGCACCCACATGCCCGACTACCCGCAGGAGGGCACGCTGCGCGGCGGACACATCCCCACCGCGGCGTCCGTGCCGTGGGCCCGGGCCGCCGCCGAGGACGGGACGTTCAAGTCCCGCGAGGACCTCGACGCCATCTACCGCGACGAGGTCGGGCTCGGGCAGGACGACGACGTGATCGCGTACTGCCGCATCGGCGAGCGTTCCTCGCACACGTGGTTCGTGCTGACCCACCTGCTGGGCTTCGACAACGTGCGCAACTACGACGGGTCCTGGACCGAGTGGGGCAACGCCGTGCGCGTGCCCGTGGCGCAGGGTGAGGAACGCGGCGAGGCCCCCGGGGCCGCGCGGTGAGCACCCAGGACCTGCCCGAACAGTTGCGGGAGCTGGTGACCGAGTTCCACGAGGTCCCGGAACCCGACAAGCTGCAGTTGCTGCTCGAGTTCTCCCGTTCGCTGCCCGCGCTGCCCGCGCGGCTCGGCGAGCACCCGGAGGAACTCGAGCAGGTCACCGAGTGTCAGTCGCCGTTGTTCCTGACCGTGGAACTGGACGGGTCCGGTGCGGACGCACCGGTCGCCCTGTTCTTCTCCGCGCCGGCGGAAGCGCCCACCACGCGCGGTTTCGCGTCCATCCTGCACGAGGGGCTCAACGGCCTGCCGGCGTCCCAGGTGCTGGACGTACCCGACGACCTGCCGGAACGCTTCGGGCTGACCAAGCTGGTGTCCCCGCTGCGCATGCGCGGGATGTCCGCGATGCTCGGTCGGATCAAACGCCAGATCCACGCCCGGCTCGGCGAGTGAGCGCCGCGGGCAACCAGTCACGGATGGCCCGCTCATAGCGTTTGCGGTCGATGTTCCATTCCTTGGTGTGCCGGGCCCCGGAGAACCCCACGAAGTCCACGTAGGGACTGCGATTGGCAAGTTCCACGGACCCGGCCACCGGGACCACCTCGTCGTCCGTGGAGTGCAGGATCAGGGTGGGCGTAGTGATGTCCTCCCAGCGGGAGAGCCAGTCCAGGGCATGCAGGTCCAGGGGCGCGGCCAGCCCGGTGATCCGCGGGCCCATGCGGTGGGAGATCAGGTCCGCCGCCATGCGACCCACGCGCCGCGGGATGCGGTGGATCCGGGTCTGGTGAGCCAGTAGCTCGTACCAGTCCACGACCGGCCCCGTGAGCACCAGCGCTCGGATCCGGTCGCGGTACTCGGTCAGTTCGGTCGTGCGCAACACGATGGCCCCGCCCATGGACCACCCGAACAGCACGATGTCCGACGCTCCGTGGTCCAGCGCATAGCCGATCCCCGCCTGGATGTCCTCCCATTCGGTGAACCCGAGCCCGTAGCGCTGATCCGGGGTGGAGGGTGCCTCCTGGTCGTTGCGGTAGGACAGGATGAGGGAGTGCAACCCCAGTTCGTGGGCCACCCTGGCCCCGCGGATGCATTCCGGGCGCTGGGCGCCGCGGCCGTGCACCATGACCGCCCACGTGCCGGTGTGGTGTGTGGTGGCCGTGTCCCCGTCCGCGGGGATGACCCACGCGGGCGCGGGCCCCAGCGGCGTCTCCACGTGGATCTTGCCATAGGCCAACCCGGCGTCCGACGGTCGCGCGTACACGGTCCCGGTCCACCACCCGCGCTTGCCCACCGCGAGTTCCCCGCGGTACACGCGCTCCACGAGCCGCGTGACGGTGCCCCCGGTCTGGCGCACGATGAAGCCGATCCGCGCGAGGCCGCGACCGTCGTCGAACCGTAGGGCGTACGTCCCGGCGACCCGGGTGTCCGGGTTCGCGGGCAGCGTGATCAGTTCCTGTCCCGAGTTGGGGTCCTTCTCGAGCTTGAGCACCTGGACGTTGCCGGGCCGGGTGGACGGGGTGACCACGTGGCGCGCGACGAGCGCCGCCAGACCTCCCGACAACGCGAACGTCGCCGACGCCGCTCCGATACTCGCGGCGGCGCCCACCACCGCGCCGCGGCGCCACGAGCGCGCGTTCGAATCCTGCCCGGGGGTGATCAGGGTAGTCATGTCGTCATTCTGGCACGCGCCGATCACGGGGACCCGGATGGCGGGCCGGTCACCGCAGGCACCCCGAATACACGGCGCGCGCGAGCGTCGAACGGCGGCTACGCGAGGTCGTCCGGGCATAACCGGCGCGAACGCATGGTTGGACAGGGAGGAAGTCACATGACGACGAGAAGGAGGCGCCCCGTGACCACGGAGCCGAACCACGAGACGAGCGCCCGCACCGGCGGAGACCTGAGCCCGGAGGCCGCCGCGGCGCGCACGGACGCGCAGTGGCGTGAACAACTGAACCCGCTCGAGTACCAGGTACTGCGCCAGGCCGGGACCGAACGCCCCTTCACGGGCGAGTACGTGGACACCACCACGCAGGGCGTGTACGAGTGTCGCGCGTGCGGGGCCGAGCTGTTCCGCTCGGACACGAAGTTTTCGTCCCACTGCGGGTGGCCGTCCTTCTTCGCGCCGCTCGCGGAGGACCGGGTGCGCTACATCGAGGACACAACCATGGGCATGAAGCGCGTGGAGGTGCGCTGCGCGAACTGCGACTCGCACATGGGCCACGTGTTCGAGGGCGAGGGGTACGACACTCCCACGGATCTGCGCTACTGCATGAACTCGGTGTCCCTGCGTCTGGTTCCCGCGACGCAGGACTGAAGCGTCGATCCGACCCACCCCAGAACGACGCACGGCGATACGCACGAACGACACGAGGTCAAACGCGCGGTGAAGGATAACGGTGTGGTTACTGTGACCTTGTGGGAGCGGTAACCGAGCTGAACAGCACTCCGGACGTGTTTCGCGCAGTCGTGCAAGCCCTGGAGACTGCCCGCTTCCGCCCGGAGATCGCACTGCGCCGTATCGTCCCCCCGCACGGACTTGCTCCGCACGCGATCTCCTTCGCCGCGGAAGTCGTCCGGGGTCCCCATCGGCGCGACACCGCACCCGACCGGCCCCGCACCGCGGACGACGCACCGGCGGCCGGGCGTTTCGTGGTGTTGTACGACGAGTCCTGCCCGCAGCCCTGGGAAGGTCCCTTCCGGATCGTGAGCTGGTTCCGGTCTCGCACGGACACCGCCATGGGCCGGGACGACCTGCTGACCGACGTCGGCTGGTCCTGGCTCACGGACACGCTCACCCAGCACGGTGCGCAGTTCACCGCCGAGGGCGGTACGGCCTCCCGCACGGTGGAGCGCCACTTCGGCAGCCTGACCGAACATGCAGACTCCGCCCAGGTGGAGGTGCGGGCGTCCTGGACCCCGGTGCCCCACATCGGCCCGCCGCACTGGGCCCTGACCCACCTGGGTGCGTGGGCCCAGGTGTTGTGCACCGCCGCCGGTCTGCCACCCCATCACGAGGGCGTCACCTACCTGTAACCGGCCCCGTCATCCGTCCCGTCCGGCGGTGCGGATCACCCGCACCGCCGCCGATCCACCCTCCGAGGAACATCCCATCAACAGCAACGCCAAGGACCCCAGGCCCCCTCGAGCTCCGGAGCCACCCGAGATCGTGGTCCCCGGATTCGAGCATCTGCACATTCCCGCGACCGTGCATCTCACCGGCCCCGCAGAGGGGCTCCCCCGCGTGGTGGACACCGCCCGCGGCCTCACGCGCGCCGCGGAGCAACTGGCCGCGGCCACGGGTCCCGTGGCGATCGACACCGAACGCGCCTCGGGGTTCCGCTACGGGCAGCGCGCGTTCCTCGTGCAGTTGCGCCGCGAGGGCGCGGGCACGATCCTGATCGATCCCGAGGCCGTGGGGTCCCTGGCGGTCGTGAACGAGGCCCTGCGCGACGTCGAGTGGGTGCTGCATGCGGCCACGCAGGACATGCCTTGCCTCGCCGAACTGGACATGCACCCGGACCGGCTCTTCGACACCGAACTGGGCGGTCGGTTGCTCGGGCTGCGCAAGGTGGGCCTCGCCTCCATGACGGAGGAGCTGCTGGGATTCACGCTGTCCAAGGAGCACTCGGCGGTGGACTGGTCCCAGCGCCCGCTGCCCGTGGACTGGCTCAACTACGCCGCACTGGACGTCGAAGTGCTCGTGCAGCTGCGCTGGGCCACGGAGGATCGCCTGGTCCAGGCGGGCAAGCTCGACTGGGCGCTCGAAGAATTCGACCACATCCGCACCCTGCCCCCGCCCGCACCGCGCCAGGATCCGTGGCGGCGCACCCACGGCGCGGGCAACGTCCGTGGCCGGCGCAAGCTGACCGCGGTGCGCAATCTATGGCAGGCGCGGGAGTCGCTCGCGCGGCACAAGGACCTCGCGCCCACCCGGTTGCTCCCGGACTCGGCGATCGTGGCGGCCGCCAACGCGATGCCCCGCACCGTGCCGCAGCTCATGGCCACCCCGGGCTTCCACGGTCGCCTGGCCTCGCGCGAGGCCACCCGGTGGCTCACCGCGGTCCAGGACGCCCGCAACACCGAGGAGCCCGTCCCCGCCACGATCCCCTCCAACGCCCTCCCGCCGGTCAAGGGCTGGGATGCCAAGCGCCCGGAGGCAGCGGCGCGGCTCAAGGTCCTCAAACCCGCCGTGGCGGAACTCGCCGAGCACCTGGAGTTACCCACCGAGAACCTCCTGACGCCCGAACTGTTGCGCCGGTTCTGCTGGCAGCCCCCGCGTTCCACCGCCGACGACGCCGTGGCCGCCCGGCTGCGCGAGCTCGGCGCCCGCTCGTGGCAGGTCGAGCACGTGACGCCCGTGATCGGGGCCGCGTGGCGTGAACTGCGCTCGCGGCGTCGGGCGGAGAAGACCACTGAGGGGCACGAGTAGATCGAGGGCGCGGAACCGGCCGTGCACCGGACCGCTCCGGCCACGACACGACAGTGGCCGTGCACCCACGAAGGTGCACGGCCGTTGTCACGCGGCGGCGCGGTCACATGACCCGTGCCGCCCGTCGCATCAGTTCTTCATGTCCTTGGCGTCCGGACCCGGGTGCGCGGGCTTCATGTCCACCTCGTCCTCGGTCACGGCGGGCTCGGGCAGCTCGGCGCCCGAATGGTTCGCGGGCGTACCGGAATCCTGACCGCCCTGAGAGGCCTTCTGCTTCACGGCCTCGGCACCGCCCTGCGCCTTGTCCTTAACGGACGCGGCACCCTGGGCGGCCTTGTCCTTGACGGCGGCCGCGCCCTCGGAGGCCTTGGCGCCCACGGTGCCGGCGGCCTTCTGCGCGCCCTCGGCGAGCTTCTCGCCCACCACGGGGACCTCGGACTTGACCCAGTCCGTACCCTCGGAGACCTTGGCCTGGACCTTGGGGTCGTTCCAGGTGTTCAGCGCGCTCTCGCGCAGGGACTCGTAGCTCTTGCGACCGGACGCGGAGCCGACCACGAAGCCAATTCCGAAACCGGCGACGAATGCAAGACGTTTGATCATGGTGCCTTCCTTCCTGTACCGCGGACCGGGATCCACCCGTCCGCTCCTGGTCCCATCGTACTGAGGAAACACCCCGCCCCCGCGCCCCACGCCGCGCCGTGACCGGTCCTAGGATTGAAGCCACCGCGTCGAAAGGATCGCACCGCCATGACCGTCCCACCCCTGCCCGAGGACCCCGCCGCCCGGACCAAGACCCCCTCCCCCGCGTTGTTCACGCGCCGACGCGCCGTGGGTGCCGCCGGGATCGCCACTGTGGGCGCGGTCGGGTTGAGCGCGTGCGGTTCGGGCGGCGGATCTGACGACGACGCCGCGGCCACCCCCACCGCGCCGGCCACCCCCGTGGACGTGGCCGCCGCCGCGGACATCCCCGTGGGGTCGGGGGTCAAGGTGGACTCCGGTGGTGTGCAGGCCGTGGTGGGACAGCCCAGCGAGGGCACGTTCACCGCGTTCTCTCCCGTGTGCCCGCACGAGGGGTGCATCGTCAATCCCGCCAACCGGCAGTACGTGTGCCCGTGCCACAGCTCGGCGTTCGACATGGCCACGGGCGAGGTCAAGGGCGGGCCCGCACCCAGGGGACTCACTGAGTACCCGGTCACGGTGCGCAACGGGCGCGTCATCGTGGGCTGAACCGCGCGGGTCCGTTCGCCACGCACCGCAGCCGTCCGGCGGCAAACGGTCCGTGGAGCAGCGTCCCCGGATCCGCATTCGTGGATCAGCGCTGGTGGTTCAGCGTTCGTCGCGCGGTTGCTCCCCGGAGCGCGGCACGGTGAGCTGCGCGGCGTCTTCGGTCACCGGGCGCGCGTACGGGACCTTGGTGCCCAGGACGGACGCGAGCGTGTCCTGGGCGATGCGCTGGGCGGTCAACCCCGTGTGCTGCAGGATCTGCTCGCGGCTCGCGTGCTCGAGGAACTCGGTGGGTAACCCCACCTCGTTGAGCGCGGTGTCCACGCCCTGGGCGCGCATCTCCTGGCGGATGAGCGAACCGATGCCCCCGGCGCGCACACCGTCCTCGATCACCACCACGATCCGGTGCGTCGCTGCCTGCTCCACGACCGCCTGCGGCACGGGCAGCACCCAGCGGGGGTCCACCACGGTGGAGGAGACACCGTGGGCGGCGAGGCGTTCGGAGACGTCCAGCGCGGTGACGCACATGGCGCCCACGCCCACGATCAGCACGTCGCGGTGATCCACGCCCTTGCCGGAGGCCTCGCCGTTGCGGGCGAGGACGTCCACCCCGCCGCTCAGTCGCTCGAGGGCGGGCAGCGGCGCACCCACCGCGCCCTTGGGGTAGCGCACCACGGTGGGTGCGTCGGAGACGGCAACCGCCTCGCGCAGCTCCTCGACCATGGTGGCCTCGTCCCGCGGGGCCGCGAGGTGCAGCCCCGGCACGATCTGCAACAGTGCGAGGTCCCACATCCCGTGGTGGCTCGGCCCGTCCGGGCCGGTGACGCCCGCGCGGTCCAGCACGACCGTGACGCCCGCGTGATGCAGGGCCACGTCCATGAGCAGCTGGTCGAAGCCGCGGTTGAGGAACGTCGCGTACAGGCCCACGACCGGGTGCAGCCCGCTGAACGCCATGCCCGCGGCCATGGTCAGCGCGTGCTGTTCGGCGATCCCCACGTCCACGACGCGCTGCGGGTGTGCCATCTGCATCTTCTGCAGTCCCATGGGGATCAACATGGCGCCGGTGATGCCCACGATGTCCTCGCGCTCATCCGCGATCGCGGCGATCTCGTCGCGGAAGACGTGCGTCCACGAGCGGGCCGAGGCGGTGCTCGTGGGTTTGCCCGTGGTGGGGTCGATCACGGGCACGGAGTGGAACTGGTCGTTCGCGTCCAGGCGGGCGGGCAAGTAGCCGTGGCCCTTCTCGGTGATGGCGTGGACGATGACCGGGCCACCGAAGTTGCGGGCATTCGTGAGCGCTTGTTCCATCGCGGCGAGGTCATGGCCGTCCACCGGACCCACGTACTTCATGCCGAGGTCCTCGAAGATCCCCTGCTGGACCACCACGTCCTTGATACCCTGCTTCATCCCGTGCAGACCGCGGTACACGGCCTGGCCCAGGTGGCCCGAGGACGTCAGCAGGCGCTTAGCCTTCGCGAGGGTCTGCTCGTAGCGGCGGTCCGTGCGCACGGCGTCCACGCCCTGCTGCACGCTGGCCTGCAGCTCGCGCAGGTGGTTCGCGAACCCGCCCACGGTGGGCGCATAGGAGCGGCCGTTGTCGTTGACCACGATCACGACTTTGCGGTCCCGGTCCGAGGCGATGTTGTTCACGGCCTCCCACGCCATGCCACCGGTCAGGGCCCCGTCCCCGATCACCGCGACGGTGTGCCGGTCGTCCTGGCCCGTGAGCGCGTAACCGCGCGAGATCCCGTCCGCCCAGGACAGGGACGACGACGCGTGGGAGGACTCCACGATGTCGTGTTCGGACTCCGCGCGGGACGGGTAGCCCGCGAGGCCACTCTCCTGGCGCAGGGTGTCGAAGTCCTGGCGACCCGTGACGAGCTTGTGCACGTAGGACTGGTGCCCGGTGTCGAAGACGATCGAGTCCTGGGGCGAGTCGAACACGCGGTGCACCGCGAGGGTAAGCTCCACGACACCCAGGTTCGGCCCCAGGTGACCCCCGGTCGCGGAGACGTGGGTGATCAGGAAGGAACGAATCTCGGCGGCCAACTGCTCCATGGCCGCGGCGTCCAGCCCCCGTAGGTCTTCGGGTCCCTCGATGGTCTCCAGAAGCGTCATAGCCTGCTCTCCGTGGATGTCTCGTCCTCTTCGGGCCCGCACCGGACGGGTGCTCGTCCGGCGGGGGGATCATGATGCGCCCGAATGCTCCGTCCGATCTTACTCGCCCTGGCCAGGGCCCCGTCCCGTCGCATGGCCTGGGCCACGGCGATCGGCGCCCGCAACGCCGTCGGCCGGTGCCCCCCCCGAGAGGGGATCACCGGCCGACGGTACGATCCGAGGACCTATTACTTGGCGATCTGACGCAGCACGTACTGCAGGATGCCGCCGTTGCGGTAGTAGTCGGCCTCACCCGGGGTGTCGATGCGCAGCACGGCGTCGAACTCCACGGTGGAACCGTCTTCCTTGGTGGCCGTGACCTTCAGGGTCTTGGGGGTCTGGCCGTCGTTGAGCGCGGTGACCCCTTCGATCGAGAACGTCTCGGTGCCGTCCAACCCCAGGGAGTCCGCGGACTCGCCCTCGGGGAACTGCAGGGGCAGCACGCCCATGCCGATCAGGTTGGAACGGTGGATGCGCTCGTAGGACTGCGCGATGACCGCGCGCACACCCAGCAGGGACGTGCCCTTGGCCGCCCAGTCACGCGAGGAACCGGAGCCGTACTCCTTGCCGCCCAGCACCACCAGGGGAACACCGGCCTCCTGGTAGTTCATCGCGGCGTCGTACACGGCGGCCTGCGGGCCACCCTCCTGAGTGAAGTCGCGGGTGAAACCGCCCTCCACGCCGTCAAGCAACTGGTTCTTGATGCGGATGTTCGCGAACGTACCGCGGATCATGACCTCGTGGTTACCACGGCGGGAACCGTAGGAGTTGAAGTCCTTGCGCTGCACGCCGTGCTCCGTGAGGTACTTGCCCGCGGGCGTGTCGCTCTTGAACGAACCGGCCGGGGAGATGTGGTCCGTGGTCACGGAATCGCCCAGCTTGAGCAGCACGCGCGCACCCTCGATGTCCTCCACCGGAGTGGTCTCCATGGTCATGCCCTCGAAGTACGGTGGCTTGCGCACGTAGGTGGACTCGGGGTCCCACTCGAACACGTCACCCGTGGGGGTGTCCAGGTTCTGCCAGCGCTCGTCACCGTCGAAGATGGTGCCGTACTCGCGGTCGAACATATCGGTGTCGATCGAGGCATCGATGATCTTCTGGACCTCGGTGGGGTCCGGCCAGATGTCCTTGAGGAACACGTCCTGACCGTTCGAGTCCTGGCCCAAAGGCTCGTTCTCGAAGTCAAAGTCCATGGTCCCGGCCAGCGCGTACGCGATGACCAGCGGCGGGGACGCGAGGTAGTTCATCTTCACGTCCGGGTTGATTCGGCCCTCGAAGTTGCGGTTACCGGAGAGCACCGAGGTCACGGCGAGGTCGTTTTCCTGCACGGCCTGGGAGATCTCGGGCTCCAGAGGACCGGAGTTGCCGATGCACGTGGTGCAGCCGTAACCCACGATGTAGAAGCCGAGCTCCTCGAGCGCCGGGACCAGACCGGACTTCTCGTAGTACTCGGTGACCACGCGCGAACCCGGGGCGATCGAGGTCTTGACCCACGGCTTGGCCTTGAGGCCCTTCTCCGTGGCGTTGCGCGCGAGCACGGCCGCGGCCATCATCACCGAGGGGTTGGACGTGTTGGTGCAGGACGTGATCGAGGCGATCGACACGGCACCGTGGTCCAGCTCGAAGTGACGGCCGTCCTCCATGGAGACCTCCACTCGGTGCTCGGGGCGCTCCTTCATGTCGTCCGCGGAGCTCTCGCGCGGCGCGTCCTGGGGGTCCTGCTCATCGGTCGCGTCGTGGGAGGGGGCGTCGGAGGCCGGGAAGGACTCGACGACGTCCGGGTCCACGTCCACGGACTTGTCCTCGGCCACGTAGTTCACGAGGTCGTCGCGGAACTGTTCCTTGGAGCGGGTCAGCTCGATGCGGTCCTGGGGACGCTTGGGCCCGGAGATCGAGGGGACCACGGTGGACAGGTCCAACTCGAGGTACTCGGAGTAGGCGACCTCGTGCTCGGGGTCGTGCCACATGCCCTGTTCCTTGGTGTACGCCTCGATCAGGGCGATCTGCTCCTCGGAGCGGCCCGTGAGCGCCAGGTAGTCCAGGGTCACCTGGTCGATCGGGAAGATCGCCGCGGTGGAACCGAACTCCGGGGACATGTTGCCGATCGTGGCGCGGTTGGCCAGCGGCACCGCTGCCACGCCCTCACCGTAGAACTCCACGAACTTACCCACGACACCGTGCTCACGCAGCATCTCCGTGATGGTCAGCACCACGTCCGTGGCGGTCGCGCCGGAGGGGATCTCGCCGGTGAGCTTGAAACCCACCACGCGCGGGATCAGCATGGAGATGGGCTGACCGAGCATCGCGGCCTCGGCCTCGATGCCACCCACACCCCAACCGAGCACGCCGATGCCGTTCTCCATGGTGGTGTGGGAGTCGGTGCCCACACAGGTGTCCGGGTAGGCGCGCAGCGTGCCGTCAACCTCGCGGGTCATGACCACGCGGGCCAGGTTCTCGATGTTGACCTGGTGGACGATGCCCATCCCGGGCGGGACCACCTTGAAGTCATCGAACGCGGTCTGGCCCCAGCGCAGGAACTGGTAGCGCTCGCCGTTGCGCTGGTACTCGATGTCCATGTTGCGCTCGATCGCGTCCGCGGAACCGAACGCGTCGATCTGCACGGAGTGGTCGATGACCAGCTCGGCCGGGGCGAGCGGGTTCACGCGGGAGGGGTCGCCGCCGAGATCCGCCACGGCCTCACGCATGGTGGCCAGGTCCACGATGCAGGGAACGCCGGTGAAGTCCTGCATGATCACGCGACCAGGGGTGAACTGGATCTCCGTGTCGGGCTGGGCCTCGGGGTCCCAGTTGCCCAGGGCTTCAATGTGCTTGCTCGTCACGTTGGCACCGTCCTCGGTGCGCAGCAGGTTCTCGAGCAGGACCTTCAAGCTGTAAGGGAGCTTCTGGGCTCCCTCCACGGCGTCCAGTCGGAAAATTTCGTAGTCGGTGCCCTTGACGTTGAGAACGTCCTTGGCTCCAAAGCTGTCCACAGTCATGGTGTGGAACTCCTCTCGCCACCGTCGGTTGCGTTCGGCGCGCGCGGCACACTACAGGTGTCCCCCGCGCGTGGAACAGTCCCTGTCAGTGTAGCCCGTGCGCTCCGTCACTCCGGGGATTCCCGGGCGTCCGCGTCACGATGACGTGGGCCGTCGTTCGGCCGCCCGGTTCAGCCCTCGCAGTTGAGCACCGCGACGGCTTCCACGTGGTGCGTGTTCGGGTACAGATCGAATGCCTCGACGCCCTCGATCCGCCAGCCCCGGCGCCGCAACCGCCCCAGGTCCCGGCCGAGCGCGGCGGGATCGCACGCGACGTACACGATCGTGCGCGGTGCGGCACGGTCCACCGCGGCCAGGACCTCCTTGGCCGCACCGGCGCGCGGCGGGTCCAGGACGACGACGTCCGGGCGCGGTGGCCGCGGTGTGGAACCACGACCCCGCCGGGACGACGCCGCTGCGGCACCCCGGCCCCGGTGCCCACCCCGCCCGCCCGGTCCAGTGAGCACGCGCGCCACGTCCCCGCGCACGCTCGTGACGTGCGGGGCGCGGGCGAGGTTGTGGGCGGCGTCGGCGGAGGTCACGGGCGAGCCCTCGACCGCGAAGACGCACCCCGTGGGGCCCACGGCGCGCGCGGCCACCGCGGTGAACAGGCCGGCGCCGCTGTACAGGTCCCACACGCTGTCCCCGGGGCGCAGACCGGCGCCGTCCAGTACCGCGCGGGCGAGGGTCCCGGGAGCGCCGCGATGGATCTGCCAGAAGCCCGTGGGACTTACGCGCCAACGCAGCGGCTCGGGATCGGTAGCGCCGGGCAACTCGAGGGTCTCCTGGACGTGGTCGGTGCCCGCCCACAACTGGGTGTCCCGCTCGTGCGGCGAGCGCGCGGTGACGCTCACCCCGCGGTCCCCCGCCCATGCGCTCAACCGATCCCGCAGGGCGGTGACCTGCTCCGGCGCGGCATCCGGGCGCAGCCCCACGTGCAGCAGCGGTGCCGCTCCCCCTGCCGGCGCGGCGACGTCCACGCGGTCCGCACCGGGGTACTCCAGCGACCACGGGGCCAGGGCGCGGATCGCGTCCGTGGCCAGGGGCATGTCTGTGACGGGACCGAGCTCGGTGCTGCGGTGGGGGTACATCCCGGGTGTGCCGTCGGGGGCCACGTCCAGGTGCAACCGGGTGCGCCACCCGGTGCCGTCGGGGCTCTCCCCCGCGACGGGCTGCACCTCGCCGTCCCAGTCGTGGTCGGCCAGGTGGCCCAGTTGCTCGGCAATCACGTGGCGTTTGAGTTCGCGCTGGGTCGTCAGATCCGCGTGCCCGAACTCGGCCCCGCCCAGCGGTGACCGGTCCGCGCCCGCTGCGACGAGCGCGTCCGCCTGCTCCCACGGGTGTACCTCCCGGCGCCCGGGGACGGGTTCAAGCACGTCCGTGACGTCAGCGCGCCAGAACGACGCCGCGGGGTCCCGGTCGGTGAGCCGCACCCGAACCAGCTCCCCCGGCAGCCCGTGGCGCACGAAGACCACGCGCCCCTCGTCCGTGCGGGCCACCACGTGGCCGCCGTGGGCCACGGCGCCCAGGCGCAGCTCGAGGTGATCGGGGGACTCGGTCATTCGTTGTTCTCCGTGAGTCGTAGTTCGCGCACCGCTTCGAGGTGCCAGGGTACGGAGGCGATCATGACTCCGCGTTCGTAGTGCAGCCGCGTCCGCAACGGGCGGATGGCCTGGTTGTGCAGGAAGCGTTCCCATCCGCGGCCCACCACGTACTCGGGCAGGTACACAATCACGAGGTCCCGCGGGGACTTGCGGCGGATGCCGCGGATGTGGGCGACGACGGGTCCCACGGTATCGCGGTAGGGCGAGGCGAGGACCGTGACGGGCACGGGGATCTCCAGGGCCTCCCACTGCTTCACGATCTGTTCGGTGCGCGCGCGGTCCGTGTCCACCACCACGGCCTCGAGGCTGGACGGACGGGAGGCCCGCGCATAGGTCAGGGCGTGCACCACGGGCTTGCGCACCGAGGTGACCACGATGATCGAGTGCACGCGGGACGGCAGGGCCCGCACCCCCGAGTTTTGGTGCACCTCGAGTTCGGTGTCCACCGAGCGGTAGTGGCGCCCGATGGCGCGCATCAACACGGTGATCAGGGCGATCGCGACGATCGTGAGCCACGCGCCCTGGGCGAACTTGGTCACGAGTACCACCACGAACACCGCCGCGCACGCGATCAGGGCGATCACCGCCACGGCCCAGCGCCCGGCGATCCGGCGGTGCGGACTCTGCGACGTGTTCGTGCGGCGCACCCTGGCCCAGTGCCGCACCATGCCCGCCTGGGTCAGCGTGAACGCGAAGAACGCCCCCACCACGTAGAGCTGGATGAGCCCGTTGACGTTCGCGCCGAACACGATCGTGAAGACGGCAGCGACCACGGACAACAGGATGATGCCGTTCGTGAACGCGAAGCGGTCCCCCCGGCTCTGCAACTGCCGGGGCAGCAATGCGGTGGACGCGAGGCGTGAGGCCAGCACGGGGAAGCCCGAGTACGCCGTGTTCGCGGCCATGAACAGCACGCCCACGGTCACGAGAACGAGGATCACGAACCACACGGAATCCGCCCCCGCCACGGCCTGCGCGATCTGGCCCAGGATGGGCACCTGGTAGAAGTCGGGCTCCGGTGCGCGGCCGTCGATCAACAGTTGCCGCGCGGGATCCATCACGACCACCGCGCCCGTGCGCCGGGTCAGGTAGAGCACCCCGAGCAGCAACACCGCGGACAGCGCTCCGAGCACCGCGAGCGTGCGCGCCGCGTTGAGGGCCTTGGGCTTGCGGAAGAACGGCACGGAGTGCGTGATGGTCTCCACGCCCGTCAGGGCCACAGCACCCGAGGAGAACGCGCGCAGCACGAGCATGGCCCCGGCCAGGCCCATGAGCCCGCCGTCCATGCCTGCGGCCGGGACGACGTCGTAACCCGCCGACGGCGCGCGCTGCAGTGTTCCCCTGACGTCCTGGACGAAGCCCACGAGCACGAGGATCAGCACGACCCCCACGAACGCGTACGTGGGCACCGAGGACGCGCGACCCATGAATTTGAGTCCGCGCAAGTTGAGCAAGCCCACGAGCGCGATCCCCGCGACGGCCACGACCGTCTGGTGGCCCACGAGCCACGGGACGGCCGCGGCGAGGTACTGCGCGGCGGCGGCCATGGACACGGCCACGACGAGCGTGTAGTCCACCATCAGAGCAGCACCCACCGCGGCACCGGCGGGTCGGCCGAGGTTCTTGGACGCGATCTCGAAGTCCGCCCCGCCCGAGGGGTACACGCGCACGTTCTGCCGGTACGCGGTGATGATCACCGCGAGCACGGCGAGGACCGCTAGGCCCACCCACGGGGACAGCAGGATCGCCGCGGAACCCGCGAGGGCGAGCGTCAGGACGATCTCATCCGGGGCGTACGCGACCGAGGACAGGGCATCGGACGCGAACACCGGCAGGGCGGTGCCCTTGGAGAGCACCGTGCCCGCGGCGCGCTCGTTGTGGATCGGTTTGCCCACGAGCGCGCGGCGCAGCATTTGGGACACATACACGTGGGAACACGCTAGTCCCTCGGACGGGCCTTGTCCCGTGCCGCGGGCCCTATGCTGTGGCTCATGGCGCATTTCGTGATCATGGGCGTGGGCCGGGTGGGGATCACCCTCGCGCACGCCCTCGAGGACTCAGGGCACACGGTTGCCGTGATCGACCAGGACGACCGGGCGTTCCGCAAACTGCGGCCCTCGTTCAGCGGCAAAAAGGTCACGGGCCACGGTTTCGACCGCGAGGTGCTGCAACGCGCGGGGATCGCGGACGCCTACGCGTTCGCCGCGGTCTCCTCGGGGGACAATTCCAACATCATCGCCGCGCGCGTGGCGCGGGAGACCTTCAAGGTCAAGCACGTGGTCGCCCGGATCTACGACCCCACCCGCGCGGAGTTCTACCAGCGCATGGGCATTCCCACGGTCGCGTCCGTGCGCTGGAGCGCGGACCAGGTGCTGCGCCGTATCCTGCCCGAACACGCCATCACGGGTGACTTCCGGGAGGCCTCCGGCCGCCTGCAGCTCGGGGAACTGCCCCTGGACGACGCGTGGTCCGGACTGCACCTGGACCGGATCGAGGAGGCCGCCGGTGTGCGGGTCGCGTTCGTGACCCGGTTCGGGGAGGGCATCCTGCCCGCGAGCGACACGAGCTACCAGCAGGGGGACATCGTGCACGCCATGATGCGCGTGGAGGACGTGGAACGCGTGGCCCGGGTGCTGTCCCGACCGCCGTCGGACGAGGTCATGGAGGCCGTGGCGCTCGCCGCGACCCCCGGGACGCGGGGGCGTGACTGATGCACGTGGTGATCGTAGGCGGAGGGTCCGTGGGATCCTCGATCGCTCGGGAACTGTTGTCGCACGGCCACGACGTGGTCGTGGTGGACGCCACCGCGGAGGTGATCGGACGCTCCAACCTGCGCGGTGCGCAGTGGGTCGTGGGGGACGCGTGCGATCTCCATGTCCTGCAGCGGGCGCGCGCGGAGGAGGCGGACGTGGTCGTGGCCGCGACCGGTGACGACAAGGCCAACCTGGTCGTCTCGTTGCTCGCGCGCAGCGAGTTCGGGGTGCCCCGCACCGTGGGGCGTGTCAACCACCCCAAGAACGAGTGGCTCTTCGACGACGCGTGGGGCGTGGACGTGGCCGTATCCACCCCGCGGTTGATGACGGCGCTCGTGGAGGAAGCCGTGGAGGTGGGCGACGTCGTGCGCCTGCTGAGCTTCCAGACCGGCTCGGCCACGCTCTCCGCCTACACGGTGCCCCGGGAACACCCCGTGGTCGCGAGCACCGTGACCCAGGTGCCGTGGCCCCAGGACGTGGCGCTCGTGGCGATCCTGCGCGACGGCGTGCCGATCGCACCGTCCGGCGACGACGTCCTGGAGAGCGGGGACGAGCTGTTCTTCATCACCACGGCGGGGGGTGAGGACCAGTTGCGGGCCATGTTCACCACGGCCCGGGACGTCAACCTGCAGGCTGCTCGCGGCGAGGGCGGCTCCACAGCCATGCCACCCACAGCACAGCGGCGTACAGCGGGGCCCCCATGACCAAGCGCGCGATCCCGAGCGCCGTGACGTTCTCCGCGACGTACAGCGGGACCTGCACGAGCAACCGGGTCGCGAACATCGCGATGAGCAGACCGTTGACCCGCTGATAGGCCACGCGCCGCAGCGGGTCGCGGCGCCAGTCCACGGATTCACCGCGCACGTAGCCGAAGACGACGCCCAGCAGCGGCCACCCAACAGCCGCCGAGATGCTCAACAGGACCAGCGCCACGACGTTCGTGATGAACCCGGGCACGTAGTAGTCCAGCGCCTGCCCGCCCGCGCGGGCGAACAGCGTGCACACTCCCACGCCCATGAGCCCGGCGATCGCCTGGGTCACGGCCTGGCGCTGCGCCAGCCGGAGCACGGTGAACACGGCGGCCGTGCCCAGTGACGCCAACAACGCCGGGACCAACTCCCCCGTGAGCACCACACACGCGAGGTACACGAGTCCCGGGAGGATGGATTCGATCACGCCGCGCCAGCCGCCCACGGCGCTGAGCACGTCCAGTTGGCCGTTGGCGTCCCGGCGCAGGCCCGAGCGCCGGGCGAAATCCTCGGCGGCGCGGCCCATGCGGTCGCCCGCGCTCTGCGGTGCGGGTTCCGTCGGGTCCGGCGGGGACGTCATCGCACGGCCTTCTTGGGGGTGATGATCTCGTAGCGCGGATTATACATGGTGGCCACCCCGTCCGGGAAGCACACCACGGCGAGGCAGCGCAGCTTGGTGCCGGCGGTGACGCCCGGGACCACGTGCTGACCGTGCCACAACAGTTCGAGCGTGCACGGCTGCGCCGCTGGGTTCGTCACGCGCAGCAGCGCCCGGTAGTACGGCGGCGCGGTCACGGGCGCGATCGTGACCTCCACGACCACGCCCTCCACGACCGCACGGCGCCGCTGCCGCGCCCTATGCTCCGGGGTCAGGTCCTCCGCGTGGGCCTCGGGTTCGGCGACGACGTCGATCGCGCCCGTGAGCGGGTTGTTGACCACCCGGGTCAGCCGATCTCGGTAATCTCGGGGCCGCGCCGCGGCTCCTGCACCGCGGCGCCTGGCTCCGCCGGGGTCCGACCCGCGTCCTCGTCCGCATCGGTCCGCGCGCCCGCGGGGTGCACCTCGGCGTCCTCGGGGACCGTGAGCGCGAGCAGGTCGCGCGGCGGGTGCGGGTCCTGGCCGCGGACGACGACGAGCCCGCGCACGGCGTCATCGAGCACCTCCGCGGTGGGCCCGGGCAGCGCGGCGTCGCCTGTGTAGACGCAGCGCAGGAACCAGCGCGGACCGTCGATGCCCACGAATCGTGCGAGCCGGAATCCGTTCTCGCCGGAGGGCGTGACGCCCGCGAACTGCGCGTTGACCTGCATGCCCAGGGGACCGTCGGAGACCGTGGGGTTGCCCCCGTCCCGCCGCAACCCGGCCACGAGTTCGGCGCGCACCTCCTCCCACAACCCGGAGGACTTGGGGGCCGTGAAGACCTGCACCTGGACGGAACCGCCCCCGAAGTCCATGTTCACGGCCCGCGGCACCCGGTCCCGCGGATCCAGCTCGACGCGCACGTCCACGCGCGCGACCGGCTTCAGCAGCAGAGCCCCGAGATCCAGGTACTCGGCGCGCTCACCCGGCATCTCGCTCTCGTCCCACGGGCCGTTGGCGCGAGGATCCGGCGCGTCCTGGTCCGGGGCGGCCTCGGTGGCAGCCGACGCGGTCGTGGCCTCGGTCGGTGTTTGCTCCGAGGCCTCGCGGTTGCGCTTCTTACGTCCGAACATCAGTTGCTCCAAGAGTGGGTGGGGAATCTGCGGGGGGCGAGGGCCGGCGATCAGCGGGCCCCCGTGGACCCGAATCCGCTCGCACCGCGCTCGCTGTCGGGGAGTTCGGTGGTGAGCTCGAAGCGGGCGGTGACCACTTCCTGGATCACGAGCTGGGCGATCCGCTCACCGCGGCGCACCGTATAGCTCTCATGCGGATCCGTGTTGAGCAGGCACACCTTGAGTTCGCCACGGTAGCCGCTGTCCACGGTGCCCGGTGCATTGACCACGGTCAGCCCATGCTTGGCCGCGAGCCCGGAGCGCGGGTGCACGAGACCCACGTACCCCGCGGGGATCGCGAGTGCCACCCCTGTGTCCACGAGCGCGCGCCGACCCGGGCCGAGTTCGACGTCGTGGCGGGCGCGCAGGTCCGCCCCGGCGTCACCGGGACGTGCATAGGCGGGGGCGGGCAGGTCCGGGTCCAACAGGTGCAGGGCCACGGTCACCGCGGCCGACTCGCTCATTTCGGTCACAATGCCCCACTGTAACGCGCGGGCCTGACGGCGCGGACGCGGGCGGCGTCCAGGGGGAATGTGTCAAGGTGGGGGCATGAGTTCCCACCCAGATTTCGGGGCGGCCGCGGCGTCCTCACCCGCAGAGCACCCGTCCCAGGCCCAGGAGAACGTCCGAGCGGACGTGCAGTACGAGGAGAAGCTGATCGTCGCGTGGTGGGTATGGCTCATCGTGGTCTTCGTGGGCGCGGCCGGATTCGTGGCCGTGGCACCCATCAGCATCACCGTGGGCGTGATCGTCGCCGTGGTGCTGATGGTCGTGATCGGGCTCGTGCTGCACCTGGGGGCGCCGAGCATCGTGGTCACCGACCAGGACCTGCGCGTGGGCCGGGCGTACATCGAACGGCAGTACGTGGGCGATGCTCGTCCGCTGGTCGGCGCCGAGGCGCGTGCTGCGCGCGGACCCGACCTGGACGGGCGCGCCTTCATGAACTTCCGTGTGTCGATGCCGGACCTGTGCCGGATCGAGATCGTGGACCCGGTGGACCCCACCCCGTACTGGCTCACCGCGACCCGCCACCCCGAGCGGTTGGCCGAGGCGATCAATGCGGGCTCCCGCTCGGCGGGCAACCGGGCCTAACGAGCACGATCACGGGCGAGCAGAAAGACGACGGGCGCTCACCCGAGGGTGAGCGCCCGTCGTCATGCGGTCGTGGACCCGGGGCTCAGCCCAGGCACTCGTGGCAGTACTTCACGCCATCGCGCTCCGCGGCGAGCTGCGAACGGTGGCGCACCAGGAAGCACGAGCCACACGTGAACTCGTCGTCCTGGGCCGGGAGCACCACGACGGACAGTTCCTCGTTGGAGAGGTCCGCGCCGGGGAGTTCGAAGCTCTCCGCCGCGGTGGCCTCGTCCTCGTCAACGCTCCCGGACTGTTGGTCCGACCGCCGGGACTGGAGCTCCTCGATGGAGTCTTCCTTGAGGTCTTCGTCCTGCTTACGCGGTGCGTCGTAGTCTGTGGCCATGTGTCTATCCGCTCCAACCGGTCTTCACGAAAATCCCTGCGAAAAACACCTCCCGAGGGCTCTACCCCCGGGCCGTGTCGCGTAGATTGTTCACCATGGGCGCGGAAAAAGCCAGTGGCGACGCCGAGGTTTTCTCGCAGAGCAAGATTTCCACCTCGGGCGGTGGATCCGCTCGTCCGGATGACACACGCGGTGCCCGTGCGGGTGGCCGTCCCGCCGGTCCCGGACGGCGCCCGGGCGTGCCACTACACTGACGCTACGAGCGCGCCGAGCGCACCCCGGATCGCGTGGTGCCCCCAACGGCGAGGGAAGGACAGCATGGAGCAGTTGCGCCTGGTAGGAGTGCACGACGACGGTGAGCACCTCATCGTGGAGACCCCCGATTCGACCCGCTACCGGCTGAAGATCGACCAGCAATTGCGTCAGACGATCCAGCACGCGCGCCGCAAGCCCCCCTCTCATGGGCGCGGCGGAGGGTCCTTCGGCCCGCGTGACATCCAGGCCCGCTTCCGCGCCGGCGCGAGCGTCGAGGACGTCGTGGCCGAGTCCGGGTGGGAGGCCGAACGCGTCAAGCGGTACGAATGGCCCATCCTGGCCGAACGCTCCCACGTGGTCGCCGAGGCATGCCGGGTCACGGTCTCCGGAACCAACCCCTCCCACGAGGGCTACCGCTCCGTGTTCGAGGGCGAGCCCCGCAGCCTGCGCGAGACCGTGGACGAGCGTGCCGCCGAGCTCGGGGTGGACCGCTCGTCCTTCGACTGGGACGCGTGGTTGCGCGAGGACCAGTTGTGGACCGTGCAGCTGAGCTTCTCCGCGGAGGACGCCTCGCAGGACGCCCCGGACATCCCGGGTCCCGCGCAGTGGAGTTACAACCCCGCGAACCGGACCGTGCGTCCGGAGAACGACTGGGCGCACGCGCTGGGTCAGGAGCACCAGGAGACCGGCCCGCTCGGCGCGGCCGCCCACGCGCTGCCCCCCGCACCCACCGCGACATTGCGGCAGTTGCAGCACGAGGCGAGCCAGGCGGACGACCTGCTCGACGTCCTGCAGTCGCGCCGCGGACGGCGAATCGGCTCGGACGAGGCGGGCGACGACCGGCTCGCGGAGATCCTCGGCCGCGGCATGGGTCAGGTGGACCAGCGCCCGCGCCCCATCGACGCCCCGGAGGATTCCACGGTGTTCGACCGGCCCATCCAGCCGGCCGCCTCGCAGGTCGCCGAGGCCCAGGCACTCGCCCAGGACGACGGGATCGAGATCGTCGACGATTCGACCCCCCTCGAACACGACGACGCCACCCCCTCCCGGAACGCAGCTGCCCCCGCCGTGCCGTTCGGGAAGGGCTCGTACGACGACTCCCCCGCAGCCTCCCGGAACGAGAACGTCCCCTCCGCCGTCACGGACCACCAGCCTGCGGATTGCATTTCCGAGGATTCCGCGCCTGAGGACCCCGGGTCGGAGAACTCCGGTGAGGACGAACACGCGGCCACGGAGACCGAAGCGCGCGACACCACGTCGGATAGCGCGTTCGCCGTCGACGCCTCCGGCACAGCCACGGACGTGGCGGACGAGGACGAGCCCGCTGCGCAGGACACCGACGAACCGGCCCGTTCCGGGGATGCGGACACCACGGACGAATCGGGATCGAGCGACCGTCCCGCCCCGGGCCCGCGGGGTCGCACCCCCAAGGCCAAGCGGTCTTCCGTGCCGAGCTGGGACGACATCGTCTTCGGGGCCAACCGGTCCTGACGTCGGCGCTGCGCTCTCACGAGCGGTTATGCGCGGGGAAGCCGGCACGCGGTAAAGTCACGTGAACGCACCGGGCCCGGGGAGAACACGGTCCGGTCGTGGACACGCACGGGCGATCTCGAGGGAATTTTTGCATGGGTAACTCCATCCAGGACGATTTATTCGGTGAGGACACTCAATCCCCCGAAGGCACCGCGACTCCGGCCCGCTCGGGTGTCCGGCGATACATGGCCCCCGTCACGCTCGGTGGTGCGGCCCTGCTCGTCCTGGTGGGTGTGGGGGCCGTGGCCTTCACCGGTTTGTCGGGTTCGTCCGACGACGACCCCGCGAACTTCGCGACCGAGTCCCCCACCGTGACCCCCTCCCCCACGCCGAGCGCCACCCCGAGCGTATCTCCGACGCCGTCGCCGCAGATCACGCCGTTGGTCCCGCCCTCGAGGCCCGCGGAGCAGTACTACGTGCCCGTTCCGCCCCCCGTGGTTCCCGCACCCCCGGTCGCTCCCGCACCGCCCGTCGCGCCGGTACCCCCGGCGCCCACGAGCACCCCTCGGCCCGTTCCGTCCACGGCTACGCCCGAGCCCACGAAGAGCCAGGCACCGGAACCGACCCGCGCACCTCGGCCGCCCCAACCACCGGCGCCCACGCGGCCGGCGGCGCCGACCGCCGATCCGGACCCCACGCAGAAGGAGACTAAGCCCGCGCCGATCACCACACCAGGGAAGGGACAAGCCTCTCCTGGTCGGTGAGCGACCCGTGCTGGCCCACCATAGCCAGGGGCCGGGTTCCTTGTCGGGAGACGTCGTACAGGGCGATGTCCTCGCGGGCCAGCACCCACACGTCGCCTGCTCGTTCGAGCAATCCTTGATCCGGTTCGGGGCCGAAGTACCCGTGCGCGGCAAGGTGCTGCTTGGTGGCCACCCACACGACGTCCCCGTAGTGCGCGCTCCAACGGCTTGCCAGTTCTTCCGGATCGGTGTCCGCGTCCGTGTGCAGTTGCACCGCCCGGGGCTCACCCGCGGTGAGCCGCACCCCGGCCATGAGCTCGGGGACCGCACTGTAGTCCACGCGGTGCTCGGGGGCCACGTCCACCATGCCATGGTCCGCGGTGAGGATCACCCGGGTGTTGGCGGGCAATTTGGTCACGAGCCGCTTAAGCGCGGAATCAAGTTCCTCGAGGGAGCGTAACCAGTCGTCCGAGCGCCACCCCGCTTTGTGACCGGTCTTGTCCAGCTCGTCCCAGTAGAAGTACACGAGCCCGCGCCTGCCCTCCCGTAGTTGCTCGAGGGTGCTCGCGGTGCGGGCGTACACACCGTGGGCGCCCACGAAACGGCCACCACGCAGCACGGCCCTCGTAAGGGCGGAGGACTCGAAGCGTGGTGAGCTCACCGTCACGGCGTCCGCGTGCTGCGCGGCGCGCTCCAGGACCGTGGGCTCGGGTTGCCAGGCAAGCGGGTCCACGTCCGAGGGCCAGTTGCCGAGCATATTGACCACGCGGTCGGAGGCGGGGTCCACGACGTCGTAGCCGAGCATGCCGTGACGCCCCGGTGTGGCTCCGGTGCCCAGGCACGAGAGCGAGACGGACGTGGTCGTGGGGAACGCGGCATCGAGCTCACCGAGTGACTGGGCCGCGCGCAGGGTGGGCGCGTAGCTCGCCGTCTCCCTCAGCAAGCGCGAGCCGAGACCGTCCACGAGCACCACCACATAGCGTTGGGCGGACGGCAAGCTGAGGGCGTTGCGGAAACCGGGGACGCCCAGGGCCGCGGCCGCGGAACCCATGACCTCCGCGACGCTGTGCGAACCGTAGCGCGGCGCACGCGGCAGCTCCGGGGCAGCGGGATCCTCCACATTCACGCGTTGCGCCCCGAATCGCGGCCGTTGAACCGATGACCGAACCGCGGTCGCGGTGCCGGTGGTTCGGGACGGGCCGCGGTGGGGTGCTGCGGCGGGGACTGCGCGATCTGCGCACCGGAATCCGTAAGCGGTGCCACATTGGCCCGGCGCAGCGTGCGCGCGAACTCGCGAGCGCCCTCCACGGCCTCCTGCCCGTCCGCCTCGGAGCTGATGCGCATGACCACGTCCTCGCTCGCGGCAGTGCCCGTGTAACCGTGGTCCGCCTGGCACTCGGGGTCCTCGCACATCGCGGGATACAGCTCGAGCTGTTGGGTCCCGGTCCAGCTCACGGCCAGGTTCAGCTCCATGATCGCGGTGCCCGGGACGTAGTTCTGCGGCTGGTGGTACGCGTAACTCAGCGTGACCGAGCGGATCTGGGAGATCGGCACGGTCTCGGACGAGACCCGAGCCACGGTGTCCGAACCGTTCTCGTCATACTGTTGGTCGTCCACGTGCGTGATGTGCAGGACGTCCTCCGCGAGCACGAGGGCCGTGATGTGCCGGTGCAACTCCGTGTTGGTGAAATGGGTTTCCAACTGCACCAGGTGGGACACCGGGCGCCGCCCGTCCAGGGAGTCCATGACCACGTCCGTGACCAGTTGCGGATAGAAACCCGCCTTCTCGATGTCCTGGACCAGGCGCGATCCATCGGGTGCTGAGTATGTCATGGCGCCATTGTCCTCCACCGCGCCGCCCGGGGCACATTGCGACCCTTCGCGGTCCGGCACACGGCGCAACCCTCCGCCGCCCGGCGCCTCACGGGGCCACCACGCACGAAACCGTGCCGTCCTCGAGCTTCGAACAGATCGGGGTCACGTCCGTGGTGGGCGCCGGTTCCGGGTCCCTCGTGGGAGAGATGGTGGGGGCCGGTGTCTGCGCCGGTGACGGATCACCGCCCCACTGCACCAGCACGGGGCCGAGCCACAGGTACCCCGCGGCGAGGGCCAGGAGCGCGAGCGTGAGCGCTAGGACCCACCACGGCCAGCGGACCGCTCGCCGAGAGTGCGGCTCCCGTTCGTCCGCCGTGCCACCCGGGTCCACGACGCCGCCGGCTCCCGTGTCCGCTTCTCGCCCTCTGGCAGCCAGACCGGTTGCGGTACCCACGGCAGTGATACCGGCGGGGTTCACGCCCATGAAGCCCGCAGGATCCACGATCGTGATCTCCTCGGACCGGTCCGGGGCGCTCGCCCCTCCCGAGGTGCCCACGGGGTGCCTTTCGAGCATCGCGGGCGCGCCCTCCACGGGGTTCAGCCACTCGGTCGTGTCCTGCCCGGCACCGGTTCCGATCGCGTGCGCAGCGGTCACCTCCTTCACGGGGGCGAAGGGGCGCAACCGGTCACCGCCGCGCTCGGCCATGGGCCGGTGCTCACCCCCGGCGATCACCTTCCGGTGCACCGCGTGCCACGCGATGGGCGCCTCCGTGGTCCCGCCCGCCCCGGGAGGTAACCGCGCGGCGTCGAGCACCGGGGACAGCTCACGCTCCGTGGTGGGTTCGAGGACATCGAAGACCTCGAACGGCTCGCCATCCACCGTCTCGCTGGGCCGGTCTCGGCGGGCGGCCGCCGTGGCCGTGAGACTCGCGAGCAGCTGGTCGGCGGCGCGCGTGCGCTCTGCGGGCACGATGCTGAGCAGTCCGGCCACGCCCGCGCGTAACAGCGGGGAACCCCCGAACAAGCCGAGGCGGGCCACGTCCTCCGGGCGCAAGGGGTCGCCACTGAGATCCACCTCGGGCAGGACCATGCGCACCGCCGTGACCCCGGCGGCATAGAGGTCCATGGTGCGAGACGGATTCCCCGGGGCGTACGCCTCGGTCGGCAGGTACCCGGGGGTACCCACCACGGTGCCGGCGTGCGTGAGGCGCGCATCGGTCATGCGCACGGCGATCCCGAAGTCTGCGAGCCGGGCCACGGGGGTCCCCGAACCCGTAGGTTCGAGCAGCACGTTGGCGGGCTTGACGTCCCGGTGCACCCAGCCGTGCTCGTGGACGAAGCGCAGTGCCTCGAGCAGCTGACACATCAGCTCCTCCGCGAGCCAGTCCGCCACGGGACCGTTGTCCTGCAGCGCGGCCTCGAGGGTGCCCCCGGACACGAGCTCCATGGCGATGGCCACGTGTTCGTCCTCCGCAGCCCAGCCGTACGGAGCCACGACGTGCGGGTGCTCGAGGTCCACGGACTGTTCCCGCACGAAGCGCAACAGCTCCGCCGAATCACGCTGCCGCAACACCTTGGCCGCGCATTCCCTGCCCCGGCGCAGGTCGTGGGCTCGCCACACGGCCCCGCTGCCACCCTCGGCGATGGGTGTCAGCAGTTCGAAGCGTCCGGCAATCGTGTCCCGCACTCGGTTCGCGGTCCCGTGCTAGCCCAGCATGGCGCGCCGGGCGCTGTCCGTGCGTTGTCCCGGGTCCCCGATCTTGACCGCGGCAGAGAGCACCGTGACGACGGATCCGGAGAGCACGACCGGGTTCAGTTCCAGGAACGCGATCTCGGGGAAGCGGTCCTTGAGAAAGGCCACATGGTTGATCAGCTGCTCCAATCCGGTGGTGTCCACGGGTGGGACGCCCTGGTAGCCGAACAGTTTCCGCGCGGCCTTGGGCGCGCGCACCATGCGGGTGATGTCCCGGTCGGTCAGCGGGGGCACGCGGTGGGCCCAGTCGTCCAGCAGGTGCACGGCGTCCCCGGCCATCCCGAAGGACAGGACGGGACCGATGAGTGGGTCCTCCGCGGCGCGCACCACCACGGTCTGTCCCGTGGGCGCCATGGACTGCACCTCGAAATCGCTCGCGTTCCAGCTCGCGAGCGTGCGCTTCATGGTCTCGATCGCGGCACCCAGTTGGTCCGCGTTCGCGATGTTGAGCACCACGCCACCCAGGTCCAGGCGGTGGCGCAGGAACGGGTCCGTGGACTTCAGGGCCACGGGGTAGCCGAGCCGTTCGGCGGCGGCGTACGCGGCCTCCGGGTCCGTGAACCGCACGGACTCGAGCACTCGGATCCCCGCGAGACCCAGCAGCTCGTTGCGCTCGGCGATCTCCAGTTCGTAGAGCGCGTCCCCGCTGATCTTCTCGCGCAGCCGTTCCAGGAACTTCTCGACGCCGTCGGAATCGAACTCCTCGGGCGACACCATCACGCCCTGGTCCTGCGAGCGCCATGTCATGTAGTCCACGACGCTCGCGAGCGCGCTCAGGGCGGCGCCGGGCGAATCGAAGCACGGCAGGGCGGCGTCGTCCGCGGTGTGCACGGACGTGGTCATGGCCTCGGGGCCGTGCTGACCCGTGAACACGACCACGGTCGTTCGGTCGGCGTCGCGCGCGGCCCGGGCGACGTCGCTCGCGAGCGCCGCGGTGTCCAGGCCGCGCACGGGCATGAGCAGGAGCACGACGCTGTCGACCGCATCCGACGAGAGCTGAGCGCGCACGGCGTCCAGGACGGCCTCGTGCGCCCGCTCGGGCCCGTTGGAGGTGTCCACGGTGCCGTCCACGACGGCGGGGTCGAGCCGTAGGCGCAGGGCCGTGTCCTCGGCGAGCTGCGCGAGCGCGAGCGCGTTCGAGACCACGGCCACGCGCGGGGAGGCGGGCAGCGGCTGGCTCTCCGCGATCGCGGCGATGTCGAGCAACTGCTCGGCCGTGGTCGCACGGATCACCCCGGCCTGGCGAAACATCGCGTCGAGCGCGCCGGTCGGGGCCTGGGTGACCCGGCCCGTGTGGCCCGGCGGGAGCCGCAGGCCGGTGACCTCGGACTTCGCGACGATCACGGGCTTGCTCAGCGAGAGCCTGCGCGCAATGCGCGAGAACTTGCGCGGGTTGCCCACCGACTGCAGGTAGAGACCGCACACCGTGGTGGCGGGGTCGTCCTCCCAGTACTGCATGAGGTCGTTGCCGGAGACGTCCGCGCGGTTCCCCGCCGAGAGGTAGCTGGACATCCCCACGCCGTGGCGCTGCGCGGCACCGTAGAGCATGGTGCCGATCGCCCCGGACTGGGAGAACAGTCCCAGTCCTCCGCGGCGCGGCAACTCGGGCAGAACGGACGCGTTGAGCGAGACCTCCGGATCGGTCGTGAACAGACCCAGGCTCGCTGGGCCCACCACGCGCATCCCCGCGGCGCGGGCGATCCGCACCAGGCGGCGCTGGGCGGCCGCGCCCTCCGCACCGTCCTCGGCGTAACCGCCCGTCATCACGACGACGGCGCGCACTCCCGCCCTGCCGCACTGCGTCACGGTCTCCTCCACCGATTCGCGCGGCACCGCGATCACCGCGAGGTCCACGGTGCCCTCGATCTCGTCGAGGGACGAGACGAAGTGCAGCCCGTCACGCTCGTACGGGGAATGACCTACGCCGTAGAGCGTGCCCGTGTACCCGCCCGTGAGGATGCCCTCGACCGCGTGGAACCCCGCGTGGTCCCGGTTCGCGGACGCCCCCACGACCGCCACGGTGGCCGGTGTCAGCAGGTCCGTGATGGACCGGGCCTCCGCGCGGTGCTCGCGCGCGGCCATCACCGCGAGCGACTTCTCGGTGGGGTCGATGTCGAAGTCCACGACCACCACGCCGTCCTCGAACTGACGGGAGACGTCGTAACCGGCCTCCACGAAGACGTGGAGCATCTTGCGGTTCTCGGGCAGCACCTCCGCGGTGAAGCGGTCGATCCCGTTCTCGCGGGCGGCGGCGGCCAGGTGCTCCAACAGGATGGACCCGATTCCCCGCCCCTGGTGGTGATCGGAGATCATGAATGCGACCTCCGCCGAGCGCTGCGTGGTGCGGTCGTAGCGGCCCACACCGATCATCCGCTCCCCCAGGATCAGCACGAAGCACACGCGGTCCCGGTGGTCCACCGTGGAGAAGCGGTCCAGTTCCCGCTGGGACAGGGTCGGTTTGTAGGAGAAGAACCGCAGGTAGATGCTGTCCTCGGACTGCCCGGAGTGGAACTCCTGGAGCAGGTCCTGGTCCTTGGGGCTGATGGGGCGCAGGTGCGCGGTGGCGCCGTCGCGCAGGATGACGTCCGCCTCCCAGTACTCGGGGTAGGTCTGCTGCGGCGCGGCGTCGTCGGTGGTACCCATAGACTTCAGAGTAGCCAACCGCATGCTCCGGTCACAGGAGCACGCCCTGATTTCAAGGAGTTGCCCCTCGATGGCTCGTCGCCGCTCAGCCACGCGTTCTCCCCAGGACGAACTGCCCAAGGACTTCACCGAGCACATCGTGGACGTGGACGTCACGCAGGAGATGGAGACGAGCTTCCTGGAGTACTCCTACTCCGTGATCTACTCCCGCGCGCTGCCGGACGCCCGGGACGGTCTCAAGCCCGTGCAGCGGCGGATCCTGTTCATGATGGACCAGATGGGCCTGCGCCCGGACCGCGGCCACGTCAAGAGTGCGCGCGTGGTGGGCGAGGTCATGGGCAAGCTGCACCCCCACGGTGACGCCGCGATCTACGACGCCATGGTCCGCATGGCGCAGTCCTTCGCGATGCGCGTGCCACTCGTGGACGGGCACGGCAACTTCGGGTCGCTCGACGACGGTCCGGCGGCCCCGCGCTACACGGAGGCCCGGATGGCCCCGGCCGCGCGCACGCTCACGGGTGACCTCGACGAGGACGTCGTGGACTTCGTGCCCAACTACGACAACCAGTTCCAGCAGCCCGCGGTGCTGCCGGCCGCGTACCCCAACCTGCTCGTCAACGGGGCCACCGGGATTGCGGTGGGCATGGCCACGAACATGGCACCGCACAACATGCGTGAGGTCGCGGCCGGGGCCCGGCACCTCATCCTGAACCCCGAGGCCACGCTCGAGGAACTCATGCGGTTCATCCCCGGTCCGGACCTGCCCTCCGGCGGTCGGATCGTGGGCCTCGAGGGCGTGCGGGACGCCTACCGCACCGGGCGGGGTTCGTTCCGCACGCGCGCCACGGTCTCCGTGGAACAGGTCTCGCCCCGCAAGCAGGGCATCGTGGTGACCGAGCTGCCGTACATGGTGGGCCCCGAGAAGGTCACCGAGAAGATCAAGGACGCGGTCCAGGCCAAGAAGCTCGCCGGGATCTCGGACGTCGTGGACCTCACCGACCGCACCAACGGGCTGCGCCTGGTCATCGAGCTCAAGAACGGTTTCAACCCGCAGGCCGTGCTCGCGCAGCTGTACAAGCACACACCGCTCGAGGAGTCCTTCGGGATCAACAACGTGGCTCTCGTGGAGGGTCAGCCCCGCACCATGGGGCTGCTCGAGCTGTTGCGGGTCTACAGCGACCACCGGATCAGTGTGGTGCGCCGGCGCACCGCGTTCCGCCTGGCCAAGCGGCAGAACCGGTTGCACCTCGTGGAGGGGTTGCTGATCGCGATCCTCGACATCGACGAGGTCATCCAGATCATCCGTTCCTCCGAGGAGACGGCCGAGGCCCGGGACCGGTTGATCGCGGTCTTCGACCTCTCCCGCGCGCAGTCCGAGCACATCCTGGAACTGCGGTTGCGTCAGCTGACCAAGTTCTCCCGGATCGAGCTCGAGGCCGAGCGGGACACCCTGCAGCGGGAGATCGCCGAACTCGAGGCAATCCTGGGCTCGGAGACCGCGCTGCGCGGCGTCGTCGCGGACGAGCTCACCGAGACCGCGGAGAAGTTCGGTGACGAGCGGCGCACCGTGCTGCTCGAGGCCGAGGACCTGCCCGCGGTCACCGCGGAGAACGCGCGCGGGAAGAAGAACGCGGCACCGTCCGTGGCGCTCGAGATCAGCGACGACCCGTGCTGGGTGTTCCTGTCCACGACCGGGCGGATCGCCCGCAGTGCCGTGCGCACCCCGCTCGCTGACGGCTCGCGGCGCTTCAAGCACGACGCCCTGACGAGCGTGGTGCCCTCGACGGCGCGCGGGGAGATCGCCGCGATCACGTCCACGGGCCGGATGCTGCGCGTCTCGTGCGTGGACGTGCCCGTGCTGCAGGAGTTCGACGGCGTTCCCCGCCTCGCGGACGGCGTGCCCGCCGCGGACTTCCTGGGTCTGGACAAGAACGAGACGCTCGTGGGACTCGTGCCCAGCAATGCCGTGTTCGCGATTGGGACCGCGGACGGCGTGGTCAAACGCGTGAACCCCGACTACCCGCTGAACCTGGACCAGTGGCCCGCGATCAAGCTCAAGGACGGGGACTCGGTGGTGGGTGTGGGTGCCGCGCCGGTCGACGCGGAACTCGTGTTGGTCTCCTCGGACGCCAAGCTGCTGCACTTCCCCGCATCCGCGGTGCGCCCCCAGGGCCGAACGGCCGGTGGCGTGGCCGGGATGAAACTCGCGGCGGACGAGCACGTGATCTTCTTCGGGGCGGTGGCACCGAGCGAGTCCACCGTGGTGGTCACCCAGGCCCGCAGTGACGGTCAGCTGCCCGAGATGGGCGAGGCGTCCGTGAAGGTCACCCCGCTCTCGGAATTCCCCGCCAAGGGCCGCGCGACCGCCGGTGTGCGGGCCCAGCGACTACTCGCGGGTGAGACCGGGTTGACCCTGGCGTGGGTCGGCCACGGGCCGGGCAAGGCCGTGTCCGCGGCGGGCGTCGCGCGATCGCTCCCCGTGGAGTATGGGCGCCGGGACGGTTCCGGTGTGGGCATCGACCGTGCGGTCGCAGCCGTGGGACCCGCGCTCAGAGGTCTCCCCGTGCCGGGGACCACGACGAATGGGGAGTCAGCCGCGGAGGACGAATGACCCGCGGACCGGGCGCCGCGGAGGAGGATGGATCGGCGACGGTCGGCGACCGACCCGCGCACGGGGCGACGGCGGCGTCACCCGCGGACGACCGACCGTCCGGGGCGTCGCGCCGCCCGGCGCGTGAGACGGCGCCGCTGCCCGAGCACACCACCTGAGGCGCTCAGGCGTCGATCTGCTCCTGGTTGAGCTGGGCGGCACCGGCCACGATGAAGTCCTTGCGCGGGGCCACCTGCGAGCCCATGAGCAGGGAGAACGCGCGCTCGGCGGCCTCGGCGTCGGACACGCGCACGCGCCGCAGGACACGGTGGCGGATGTCCATCGTGGTCTCCGCGAGCTGATCGGCGTCCATCTCCCCCAGGCCCTTGTAGCGCTGGATGGGCTCCTTGTACCGGCGATCCTGCTCCTCGAGGCTGCCCAGCAGCGTGTCGAGTTCGCGCTCCGAATACGTGTAGACCATCTCGTTGGGCTTGGAGCCCGGGTTGACGATCTGCACCCGGTGCAGCGGGGGCACCGCGGCGTAGACCCGTCCGGCCTCCACGAGCGGGCGCATGTAGCGGTAGAAGAGCGTGAGCAACAGGGTGCGGATGTGGGCGCCGTCCACGTCCGCGTCCGTCATCATGATGACCTTGCCGTAGCGGGCGGCGTCCAGGTCGAAGCTGCGACCCGACCCGGCCCCGATTACCTGGATCAGGGCCGCGCACTCGGCGTTCGCGAGCATGTCCGTGATCGAGGCCTTCTGCACGTTCAGGATCTTGCCGCGGATCGGCAACAACGCCTGGTAGTTGGAGTTGCGGGCGAGCCGGGCGGTGCCGAGCGCAGAGTCACCCTCCACGATGAACAGCTCCGAGCGGTCCACGTCCGCGGAACGGCACTCCACGAGTTTCGTGGGCATCGACGACGTCTCGAGCGCGTTCTTGCGCCGCTGGGTCTCCTTGTGCACTCGGGCCGAGATCCGGGACTTCATCTCCGCAACGACCTTCTCGAGCAGCTGACCGGCCTGGGCCCTGTCGTCCCGCTTCTTGGAGGTCAGCTGCTTGGTGAGCTCCGCCTCCACGACCTTGGCGACGATCTGGCGCACCGCAGGGGTGCCCAGCACCTCCTTGGTCTGCCCCTCGAACTGGGGTTCGGCCAACCGGACCGTGAGCACCGCGGTGAGCCCGGCCAGGACGTCGTCCTTCTCGAGCTTGTCGTTACCCGCCTTGAGCTTGCGGGAGTTGGTCTCCACCTGCTTGCGCAGGGTCTTGAGCAGCGCATTCTCGAAACCGCTTAAGTGGGTGCCACCCTTGGGCGTGGCGATGATGTTGACGAACGAGCGCACCGTGCTGTCGTACCCCACGCCCCAGCGCAGGGCCACGTCCACCTCGCACGTGCGATCGACGTCGGTGAGCCGGGCGTGTCCGGACTCGTCGAGGACGGGGACCCGCTCGGTGAAACTGCCCTGCCCCTGCAGCCGCCACACGTCGGTGACGGGCGCGTCCGCGGCGAGGAACTCCGCGAACTCCGAGATCCCGCCGTCGTACTGGAAGACCTCCTCCACGGGACCGTCCGCGCCCGGTGTACCCGGCAGGCGGCGTTCGTCCTGCACGGTGATCTTCAGCCCGGGGATCAGGAACGCGGTCTGGCGGGCGCGGCGCACGAGCTCCTCGGTGGAGAAGCGCGCGTCCGGGGTGAAGATCTGATCGTCGGCCCAGTAGCGGATCCGTGTGCCGGTGACGCCGCGCTTGGCTCTGCCCACGACCTGCAGGTGCGAGTCGGTCGTGAACGCCTCGAACGGTGCACTCGGGGACGGCGCCCCTTTGTCCGTGAACGTCCCGGGCTCACCGCGCTTGAACGACATCTGGTATGTCTTGCCGCCACGGTCCACCTGCACGTCCAGGCGCGCGGACAACGCATTGACCACCGAGGCACCCACGCCGTGCAGCCCGCCCGACGCCGTGTACGAACCGCCGCCGAACTTGCCGCCGGCGTGCAGTTTGGTGAACACGACCTCCACGCCCGTGAGGCCCGTGCGGGGTTCGGTGTCGATGGGGATGCCGCGACCGTCGTCGTGGACCTCCACGCACCCGTCCCGGTGCAGGATCACCGTGATGTCCTGGCCGTACCCCGCGAGCGCCTCGTCGACGGAGTTGTCGATGATCTCCCACAGGCAGTGCATTAGACCGCGCGAGTCCGTGGAGCCGATGTACATGCCCGGGCGTTTGCGTACCGCCTCGAGGCCCTCCAGGACGGAGAGGTGGCGGGCGTTGTATTCGGAACGGGACGGTGTCACGGTGGTGCTACTCCGGGGTTCGGGGGCGGCCCGCGGGCGGTGCGGGACCATCCCACTGTAGTCGGCACCCGGGGTTTGTGCGCGGTGGGCGAAACAGGGCCTTCGTGGGAAGCATTGACTGCGCGCGTGGGTTGTACTGGTACGTGCGATCGGGGCGTGACACCCCTGATGGCCGTGCGGCGGCTCAGATGAGCGCCGTCGCATTCCGTACCCCGTGAGGAGGATCCCATGAACGCGACACTCGAAGCGCGTGAACTTAACGCGACCCACCGTTGCGACGCCTGCGGTGCCCAGGCATACGTCCGCGTGGTCCTCGAATCCACCGGTGGCGAGCTGCTGTTTTGCGCCCACCACGCTCGTGCGAACGAGGAGAAGCTGCGCCCGTTGGCCGCCACGTGGCAGGACGAGACGCAGCACATCGGCGCCTGAGCGACAGGCCCACCCGCGGCGTTCCGGTCCCCCGCCGGAACGCCCGGACACGAAGGAAGGCGCGCATCCTCGGATGCGCGCCTTCCTTGTCATGTGTCCTTTACATCATGTGTCCCTCACGGGCCGGGCTTGCGGCCCCACAGGATCACGTTGGTGCCCAGGTACTTGGTCTCGAAGTCCACGTCCGTGAAGCCGGCTTCGCGCATGAGCTGCGCGACCTGCGCGGGCTGCATGAATCCGAGGGTGGAGCTCTCCAGGTAGGAGTAAGCGTCCTTGTCCTTGGCGACCACCCGTCCCAACAGGGGCAACACGATCCGCATCCCCGCGGTGACCGCGAGCTTGAGCAGCCCCCGGGGCGGTGCCGTCTCCAGGACGACCACCCGCCCCCCAGGCGAGAGCACACGGAACTGTTCGCTGAGTACGCGCGGGACGTCGCTCACGTTGCGCAGCAGGTAACCGTGGGTCACCGCGTCGAAGGATTCGTCCGCGTACTCCAGCGAGTGGGCGTCCGCGAACTCCCACGCGATGCCGTCCGCGCCGGGCTTCGTGCGGGCGCGCTCGAGCATGTTCTCGGAGAAGTCCACCGCCGTGATCTCGGCGCGGGGTTCACGACGCCGCGCGGCCAGCGCGATCTCCCCCGTGCCCGTGGCGATGTCCAGCAGCCGGCCGCCCGGCGTCACGGCCGCCCGCTGGGCCACCTCGCGGCACCACTGGGCGTGCCGACCCAGGGTCATCAGCGTGTTGATCCGGTCGTAGGAGTCCGTGATCCGCTCGAAGATGCCCTGGACCGTCGTATCCCGTTCGGTCATGGAGTGCTTACCGTTCTTGTTCACCGAGGACATCAGTCCAGGTAGTCCCGCAGCACCTGGGAGCGGGACGGGTGACGCAGCTTGGACATGGTCTTGGACTCTATCTGGCGAATCCGCTCACGGGTGACGCCGTAGACCTTCCCGATTTCGTCCAGGGTCTTGGGCTGACCGTCCGTGAGCCCGAAGCGCATGGCCACCACGCCGGCCTCGCGTTCGGAGAGCGTGTCCAGCACCGAGTGCAACTGCTCCTGCAGCAGCGTGAAGGACACGGCGTCCGCGGGGACCACGGCCTCGGAGTCCTCGATCAGGTCGCCGAACTCGGAGTCACCGTCCTCACCGAGCGGGGTGTGCAACGAAATGGGCTCGCGACCGTACTTCTGGACCTCCACGACCTTCTCCGGGGTCATGTCGAGCTCGTTGGCGAGCTCCTCCGGGGTGGGTTCGCGCCCCAGGTCCTGCAGCATCTGGCGCTGCACGCGGGCCAGCTTGTTGATGACCTCGACCATGTGCACCGGGATGCGGATGGTGCGGGCCTGGTCCGCCATGGCGCGGGTGATGGCCTGGCGGATCCACCACGTGGCGTACGTGGAGAACTTGAAGCCCTTGGTGTAGTCAAACTTCTCGACCGCGCGGATCAGGCCCAGGTTGCCCTCCTGAATCAGGTCCAGGAACAGCATGCCGCGGCCCGTGTAGCGCTTGGCCAGGGACACCACGAGGCGCAGGTTGGCCTCGAGCAGGTGGTTCTTGGCGCGGCGGCCGTCGTGGATCACCCAGCGGTAGGCGCGGCGGGTGTCCGCGTCCATGGAGTCCTGTTCGTCCGCGAACTTGTGCTCGGCGTACAGCCCGGCCTCGATGCGCAGGGCCAGGTCCACCTCCTGCTCCGCGTTGAGCAGCGCGACCTTTCCGATCTGCTTGAGGTAGTCCTTGACGGGGTCCGCGGTGGCACCAGCGACGACCACCTGCTGGGCGGGAGCGTCGTCGTCGTCGTTGTTGGTCAGCACGAAGCCGCGCGCACTCTTGTCCTGGCGGCCCTTCATGAGCGGGGCCGATTCCTCCACTGAGGCCTGCTGGGACTCCTGGGTGTCCTCGTCCTCGAGGTCCTCCGGGGTGTCCTCGGGCACCAATTCGTCCTCGGCGAGCGCCTCCTCGACGGGATCCGCCTTCTTCCGACCGCGTCCGCCCGCGGGGGCCTTGGCGGCGGGCTTCGCGGCGGTTTTGGTGGTCTTGCGGGTGCCCGTGGACTTGGCGGTGCCCTCCGCGGAGTCCGCGGTGGTCTTGGTGCGGGTCGTGGACTTGGTCGCCGCGGTCTTGGTCGCGGCCGTCTTCTTGGCGGCGGTCTTCCGGGTGGCGGTCTTCTTCGCCGCGGGCGCGGCGGTGTCTGTCTCGTTCGACGCCGCCGCGTCCGATGTGGCAGCGGTGGTCTGCGACGACGCCGCGGCGGTCCCCCGCGTGGCGGAAGCGCTCTTCTTAGCGGCGGTGCTCTTGCGCGCCACAGTCTTCTTGGCCGCGGCGGCCCTCTTCACGGCGGGCTTCTTAGCAGCGCCACTCGTGCTAGCGCCGCCCGTGCCTGCCTGAGAAGTGGTCTCAGCGGGGTCCGTCTGCGCCGTGGAGGCCTGAGAAGCGGACGCGGTCTTGCTGGCAGCTGGTGACACGGAGAACCTTTCGTTGGACAGATCTACGGGTGCGCACCGCATCAGCGGCCAACACACCTATGACCCTGTCAAGTCCGGCGTGGTGACACGGGGTCCCGCCGAGACTCTGAGGGCCTTATTCGCCCTAACACCGACCCTTCGCAGTTTGTTCCCGCACACCATGAAAAAATTTCGCCCGCCCCCGTTACCTCTAGCGATGTGCCCCCATCACCCCTGGTCCGAGGCACCGCGTTCCCACATGCCCCGGCCCGGCCACGCGGTACTTCGGTCCACGCACCACCACGGCGTGGGCTGGTGCCGCAACCGGTGCGCCACGTCGGCCGCCGCGGAACGGCCGGGCATCACGGATCGTTCGGACCCCGCGGCACCCTCCCGGTTCGCGCAGCGTGCGAGCAACCGCGACGCCGTGTGGGCGCGACCCCGGTACACCTCGAGCTGCGCCAAGGTGGCCACGACGCTCGCGGCAGCCGCGGTCAAGGGTTGCCGGTCACTCGAGGGGTTTGGGTCACTTGACGGCTCTCGGTCACCCGACGTCTCCCGGGAATCCGACAAGTCTCGAGGACCCAACGACTCCCGCGAGCCCGCCACGATCTCGGTAGGGTCGGCGAGCGGGTCGCGCCCCGCACCCAGAATCCCGTCCAGCACCTGCAACACCCGGTACGCACCGTCCAGGGTGTCCCAGTCCGGCGGGCCGTCCCATTCCCCGGCCACCGCGACCACGCAGCGCAGGGCCTCGTCGATCTCGTCCTGCGAGGGCTCGGACCCCGCGATGCCGCCGCCCAGTCGCACCATGGCGGCCCGCAACCCTGCGAGCGCCGCCGCGGCCCGAGCGGTGCTCCCGCTCAACCACGCGTACAGCAGCGCGTCCCGGACGAGGTCGTCGTGCACCCCCTCGATCAGCAGCGCGAGATGTCCGTCCGACAGACCCAGGACGGCATCCACCCAGTGCTGCCTGTCCGCCTGGACGCAACGCACCGCACGGTGCCACGCCGTCAACGGATGCCGCGGATCGGGGTAGATGGTGGGCGGCGTCGGACCCGGCACCGTGGTCCGCGTAGGTGCGGGATCGCCGTCGTCCGTGCGCAGTAGCTCCCACGCACGCGTGACATGCTGTGCCCTCCGGGCGAACCGGTGCCGCCACCGCGGGTGGTGCTCGGGCGCATCCGGTTCGGCAGCGCTACCCAGAGCGATCATCTGGGCGTTGACCGCGCTGTCCCGGATCAGCTCGACGGGCAACGCCCGGTCCGGTTCCGCGAGGTCCCACCAGTGCTGCGGACCCACCACGAGGGTGCGTAACACGGTGAGTCCTGCCTGTTCCACGGCGCACTCCCACCGGGCCGCGGCCACGGCCTCGCGATCCACCCCGCCCTCGAGGGCCTGGTCCGAGTACACCGTCACGACCACCTCCCCGCAGTGACGCACACGCGCGAGGACCTCGGCGAGCTCCGCACCGAGCTCGTACGGATCGGTCTCCACGGTGGGTGAGTTCATGCTCAGGCACAGGGCGCTGCTGTCGGCCACGGGGAAGAACAGCACCGAGGTGTTACGGGGCTGGCGACCCACCTGATGAGGGATCAGCGCGAGGAGGTCCTCGGTGCTGCGGATGCGAACGGTGTCGGCGGCTTCATGGGAAATGGTCATGACGCCACCCTGGCGACCGGACGCCCCTCGGTGGGGTCGGTCCGCGCGCATGTGCACGAGCTCGCTCCCGACACACCCCGGGGCGGTGCTGTGGAGGGCGCTTGCCGCGGTGGACGAAGTGGGGCGCCGTCGGCGGTGGGCGAAGTGGGGTGCCGTCGGCGGTGGAGCGGTAGGGCGTGGCGAGCCGGAGCCGTAATGGGACGCGCGGCGCGGGTTCCCACTCACCCAGGGGTCAGACGGAATCGGGGCCGTGCACCCGGCGCACCTTGCGTGTGCAGCGAAGGATCGCGACCGTGCCCACGAGGGCCACGAGGGCCTGGGCGGCGATCGCGGGACGGAACGCATCGGCGTCGTACAGCGTGGGTGTGATCCCGGCGCCGAACAGCAGGTCGAGCACGAGCCCCGTGACGTAGATCGCGAGCAGGGACGCCGCGAACCCGCCCACGTTGGCGAGTCCCGTGGCGGTGCCGTTGCGCTGCGGCGGGTTGAAGGAGCGCACGATGTCGAACGCCAGCATGGACGCGGGCAGGGACAGAGCGATCATGCACACGGCCACGTAGACGACCACGGCGGGGGCGTGGCCCGGCCAGACGAGCAGTGCCGTCCACCCGGCCCAGCTCACGAGCACGCATGCCAGGGACAGTGTGGAGCGCCGGCGCGCGAAGCGCGCACTGAGTTTGCCGATCACCGGCGCCACCGCCACGTTGAACACCACGTACACGGTCATCACGGCGGAGGCCTGCGTGGGGTCCAGCCCCTGTGCGTTCTGCAGGTACGGGTACGCCCACATGAGGGCGAACGTGTTGCCCACGAACTGCACGGTGAAGTGGACCCAGAAGCCCAGCTGGGTCCCCGGTTCCTTGATGGCCTGCCCCATGGAGGTGCGCACGGTCGCCAAGGAGATCGCGTCGTTGAGCTCACGCGCGCCCGGCGGGTTGCTGCGCAGGAACAGGCCGGAGAGCACCGCGGCGAGCAGGGCGATCGCCGCCATGACCGCGAAGGACGGCACCCAGCCGACCACGTGGAGCAACGCCGCGAACGGGATCACGGAGAAGAGCTGGCCCAGGTTGCCCGTCATGCCCACGACCTGGGTGAGCATGGGTACCTTCAGCGCGGAGAACCACACGGGGAGCAAGCGCATGACGCACACGAACGTGGCGGCGTCGCCGGCGCCCACGAGGATGCGACCCACCACGCCCTCGGCCACGGACTGCGCCGCGGCCAATTGCAGTTGTCCCGCCGCCATGGCCACGGCCCCCACGGTGATGAGGATGCGCGGGCCGAACCGGTCCACGAGCACCCCCACGGGCACCTGTAGTGCCGCATAGACGAGCACCTGCATCATGGAGAACAGGGACAACCCCGAGGCCGCGGTCTGGAACCGGTCGGCGGCCTCCACCGTGGCCACGCCGAAACTCGTGCGCTGCGCGACCGCGGAGAAGTACGCGAAAACACCCACCGCGAAAATCAACCATGCGGTGGGTGAGTCCTTGTACCGGGACGGACGGGGTGCAACCGGTTCGGGCATGCGGATGGGCCTCCCACGGGCTCGGCGACGGAGGCCCGTGCATACCGGGTGCGGGGCCCTACTCTCGGTGGTCCTCCGGGTCGCTCTGCGCGGCCAGGAACGCCTCCGCGGCGGCACCGAGGTCGTCGGCGTCGGGCAGGTCGGCGTCGTCGGGCCCGGCGAGAATCGAACGACGGGCGGACGCGTCCACCACGTCATCGTATCGCCGTTCCATGTTCTGGATGACACCCTGGACCTCGGGCGAGGAGTTCGCCTGCGCGTCGATCTGACGGATCACGTCCCGGGAGGCCTCCCGCAGCTCGTCCGTGGGCAGAGTGCGCCCGGTCACGGCACTGAGATACTCGAGGGCCGCGACGGCCGCCTGCGGAAGGTAGGACTCCGCGAGGTACTGCGGCACGTGCACGGACAACCCCACGTGATCGATCCCACCCTCCTGCAATCGCAGTTCGAGCAGGTGCGAGGCGGATGCGCTGACCTCGAACGTGGGCTTGTTGCCGTCGATCCGGGGCAGCAGATCCGCACGCGGACCATGGGCGGTCACCAGGATGGGCCGCGTGTGCGGCACGGGCATGGGGATCCCTCCCACGAGCGCCACGAGACTCACCCGCAGTCGTTGCGCGAGCCCCACCACGGCGGAGCTGAACCGCTCCCACTGGGTGTCAGGCTCGGGTCCGGTGAGCAACAAGAAGTGCCGGTCCAGCCCGTCGGTGACCACATGCAGGTTCAGCTCGGGCGCCTCGAAGTCCTCGAAGTGGTCCTCCGAGAACTTCACGTGGGGGCGCCGGGAGCGGTAGTCGTAGAGCTGGTCCAGGTCGAAACGGACCACGGTCTCGCTCGGCATGGAGTCGAGGATGACGGCCTCGATCTGACCGGCCAGGTGGCCGGCTTCCACGTATCCGGACAGCGCCACGATCATGGGCAGCCCACGCAATCGCTCGTCTCCCAGCAACGCGGGATTCCCCAGATACAGGGCCGTGGGATCCAGCACACTTCCTCCTCGTCGAATCATGGGCGCGGCACAGGGGCGCCGACGCTCGTGAGAAGGGAACGCCCGGAGCGACCCCGCCTATTCCCCGCTTCCCCGGGGCTGTGCTGGCTAGGATCGGAGTCGTGCGCGCCACACGAACGCCGCGGACGTCGCGGCCATCCGTACCGCGCCGCATCGTCGTCAGCCACCCGTGAAAGGACACGACAGTGACCACACCGCAGGACATCCTGGCCACCCACGAGGTACGCCTCGAGACCAGCACCAAGCCCCTGGGCACCTCCGCAGACGCCCTCGTGCTGGGGGTACGCCACGACGGCGAGCTCGCGGTACCGAGCGACGTCAAGGCGGGCGTGCGGCGTCGTCTGACGGAGCTCGCCGAACGGGCCCGGGTCTCCGGCGGGCTCGACCGCGTGCTCGTGGTGCCCGCCCCGGACGAGGTGGACGCGCGGTCCGTCGTGTTCACGGGACTGGGCCGTGGTGAGGACGACGAGCGTGGCGAGAACCTGCGCCAAGCGGCCGGTGCTGCGGCGCGGACCCTGCGCGGAGCGGCCGAAACCGCCGTGTTCGCGCTGCCCGTGGCCTCCGAGACCGAGGTCCAGGCCGTGGCCGAGGGGATCGGGCTGGGCGCGTTCAACTACGTCACGCAGAAGTCCCGCACGGCCTCCGAGGCCGACGTCCCGCTGAGCGCGGCGACCGTGGTCGTACCCAAGAACCTCGGCAAGACCGCGAAGGACGCCGTCATCCGGGCCGCCCACGTGGCGCGCGCCGTGCGCCTGACGCGCACCCTCGTGGACCTCTCCCCCGACACCGCGACCCCCGAGTTCGTCGCGGCCGTGGCGACCACTGCGGCGAAGGGCACAAAGGTCTCGGTCGAGGTGCTCGCCGAGAAGGAACTGACCCGCGGCGGCTACGGCGGACTGCTGGGCGTGGGGCAGGGCTCCGTCAACGGGCCGCGCCTGGTCAAGCTGCAGTGGTCCCCGGCCCGTGCCAAGAAGCACGTCGCGCTCGTGGGCAAGGGCATTACGTTCGACTCCGGCGGCCTGTCGTTGAAGCCGCCCGCCTCGATGATGACCATGAAGTCGGACATGGCCGGTGCCGCCGCGGTGCTCAGCACCGTCCTCGCGGCCGCTGCGCTCCAGTTGCCCGTGACCGTGACGGGCTGGCTGTGCCTCGCCGAAAACCTGCCCTCCGGCTCCGCGACCCGTCCGGGTGACGTGTTGAGCATGTTCAGCGGTCACACCGTGGAGGTGTTGAACACGGACGCCGAGGGCCGCCTGGTGCTCGCGGACGGGCTGTGGGCCGCGGGTCAGGAGAACCCTGACCTGTTGCTCGACATCGCGACCCTGACGGGCGCGCAGATGGCCGCGCTCGGCGTGCGTACCGCGGGCATCATGGGCGACGACGCCGCTCGGGAACGTGTCGTGCGCGCCGCCTCCCGCGCGGGCGAACCCGCGTGGCCCATGCCGCTGCCCGAGCACCTGCGTCCGTCCCTCGACTCGTTCGTGGCGGACCTGAAGAACATGGGCGACAAGTACGGCGGGATGCTCGTGGCCGGGCTGTTCCTGCGGGAGTTCGTCCCCGAGCAGCGTGGCCGGCGGATCCCGTGGGCGCACATCGACATCGCGGGCCCCTCCTTCAACGAGTCGCAGCCCTGGGGGTACACACCCAAGGAGGGGACCGGCTTCGGGGTGCGCACCATGCTCGCGGTGGCCCAGGACCTCGCCGAGTAGGCTTCCCCCGATCGTGCGCCACGCTGCGGGGGTCCACCGGGATGCAATGTCTGGTGAGCCCCCCGGGGTGGCGTTAGGCTGGACCCCAACCGTGACCGCCCCACACACACCCAGGATCGGGACCCGGGCGGGCATCAGAAACCAAGAACTCGAACCCCGAGGGAGCCAACGTGGCCGACAACCAATACGACATTCTGGTCCTGGGCGGAGGATCCGCCGGGTACTCCGCCGCACTGCGCGCGGTGCAGCTGGGTTACAGCGTGGCGCTGATCGAGAAGGAGAAGCTGGGCGGTACGTGCCTGCACTGGGGTTGCATCCCCACCAAGGCGTACCTGCACTCGGCCGAACTCGCCGAAGGCGCCCGGGAGTCGGAGAAGTACGGCATCAAGGCCTCCCTCGAGTCCATCGACATGGCGGCCGTGCGCGAGTACAAGAACAAGGTCGTGCAGGGCAAGTACAAGGGTCTCACCGGGCTCATGAAGATGCGCAAGGTGGACGTGATCCAGGGCAACGGCAAGCTCACTGGCCCCAACACCATCGACGTGGACGGCACCACCTACACGGGTGAGCACATCATCCTGGCCACCGGTTCCTTCTCCAAGACCCTGGGCATCGAGATCGGCGGTCGCGTGATGACCTCCACCGAGGCCCTCGAGATCGACTTCGTGCCCAAGTCCGCGATCGTGCTGGGCGGCGGCGTGATCGGCTGCGAGTTCGCCTCCATGTGGCGCTCCTTCGGCGTGGACGTGACCGTGATCGAGGGTCTGCCCCACCTCGTGGCCAATGAGGACCCGGCCATCGTGAAGATCGCTGAGCGCGAGTTCAAGAAGCGCGGCATCAAGTACAACCTGGGCACGTTCTTCGAGAAGGTCGAGCAGAACGACGACGGCGCCAAGGTCACCCTCGCGGACGGCAAGGAATTCGAGGCTGAGATCGTGCTGGTGGCCGTGGGCCGCGGCCCCAACACCGAGGGCATGGGCTTCGAGGACCAGGGCATCCCCATGGACCGCGGTTTCGTAACCCCCGACGAGCGCCTGCACACGGGCGTGGCCAACGTCTACGCGATCGGTGACATCGTCCCCGGCGTGCAGCTCGCCCATCGCGGCTACCAGCAGGGCCGCTTCGTGGCCGAGGAGATCGCCGGGCTCAACCCCGTGGTGGTCCCGGACATCAACGTCCCCAAGGTCACGTTCACCGAGCCCGAGATCGCCTCCGTGGGCTACTCCCAGCCCAAGGCGGAGGAGAAGTTCGGCAAGGACAACGTGGAGACCTTCGAGTACAACCTCGCTGGCAACGGCAAGAGCTCCATCCTGGGCACCGGCGGCATCATCAAGCTGGTGCGCGAGAAGGACGGACCCATCGTGGGGTTCCACGCGATCGGGACCCGCATCAGTGAGCAGATCGGTGAAGGCCAGCTCATGGTGAACTGGGAGGCCTACCCCGAGGACGTGGCGGCATTCATCCACGCCCACCCCACCCAGAACGAGGCCATCGGTGAGGCAGCGATGGCATTGGCCGGCACTCCGCTGCACGGCTGATCCACTGCACCGGGTGCCCGCCCCACAGGGTGGGCACCCGGCCCCTCACCACCCCGGGACCGCACGGACCCGGGACACGTTGCACATTTTCCGATCTTTAGAGAGGGACGGACGACACAATGTCTGAAACCGTTAACCTGCCCGCGCTGGGCGAGTCTGTCACCGAAGGAACCGTGACCCGCTGGTTGAAGCAGGTGGGCGACGAGGTGGCCGTGGACGAGCCCTTACTCGAGGTCTCCACCGACAAGGTCGACACCGAGGTCCCCTCCCCCGTGGCCGGCGTCGTCGAGAAGATCCTGGTCGACGAGGACGAGGACGTGGAGGTCGGTGCCCCGCTGGTCGTCATCGGTGACGGCTCCGGTTCGGGTTCCGATGACTCCTCGGACGCTTCCGCCGAGGAGGTCGAGGACGCCGCGACCGAAGCCGACTCCGGTGAGAACACCGAACAGGCCGCGGAGACCGAGACCGAGCAGGCCCCCCAGGCCGACACCAAGCAGTCCTCGGGCAACTCCGTGGAGGTCACCCTGCCCGCGCTGGGTGAGTCCGTGACCGAGGGCACCGTGACCCGCTGGCTCAAGGAGGTCGGCGAGCAGATCGAGGTCGACGAGCCCCTGCTGGAGGTTTCCACCGACAAGGTCGACACCGAGGTCCCCTCCCCCGTGGCCGGGACCCTGCTGGAGATCAAGGTCCAGGAGGACGAGGACGCCGAGGTCGGCCAGGTCCTGGCGATCGTGGGCGACGAGTCCGCCGCCAGCTCCGGTGACTCCGACTCCGACTCCGACAACGGTTCCTCCGACGAGTCGGGTGAGACCAAGGCCGAGCAGATCGAGGACGCCGCGACCGAAGCCGATTCCGGTGAGAACACCGAACAGGCCGCCGAGGCCAAGGCTCCCCAGAAGAGCTCCGGCTCCGAGGAGAAGCCCACTCCCGCCAAGCAGTCCGAGTCCGGTGCGTCCTCCGATTCCGGTGCCAAGTCCTCGGACTCCGGCACCAAGGACGTCCCCGGCTACGTGACCCCACTAGTGCGCAAGCTGGCCCGTGAGAAGGACGTGGACCTGTCCACGATCACCGGCACGGGTGTGGGTGGGCGCATCCGCAAGCAGGACGTGCTCGCCGCCGCGGAGGAGGCCGCCAAGCAGTCCGAGGCTCCCCAGGTCCAGGACACCGGCGCCAACATGGCACCGGCCGTGTCCCGCCAGGGCTCCGAGGCCCAGCCGGCCTCCGCCCCCGCCCCGGACGCCAAGCGCGGCACCACGGAGAAGGCCCCCCGCATCCGGATGACCATCGCCAAGCGCATGCGCGAGTCCCTGGACGTCTCTGCCCAGCTCACGCAGGTGACCGAGGTGGACATGACTCGCGTGGCCCAGCTGCGTCAGAAGGCCAAGGACCAGTTCCAGAAGCGCGAGGGCGCCAAGCTCACGTTCATGCCGTTCTTCGCCAAGGCCGTGGCCGAAGCATTGCAGGCACACCCCGTGCTCAACGCTACGTTCAAGGAAGAGTCCAAGGAGATCGTCTACAACGCCTCCGAGGACATCGCGATCGCGGTGGACACCCCCCGCGGGTTGCTTGTGCCGGTCGTCAAGAACGCCGGTGACCTGAATCTGGGTGGTCTGGCCAAGCAGATCGCGGAAGTGGGTGCCGCCGCCAAGGACGGTTCCATCTCCCCGGATCAGCTGACAGGTGGGACCTTCACCATCACGAACATCGGTTCCTTCGGTGCCCTGTTCGACACGCCCATCATCAACCAGCCGCAGGTCGCCATCTTGGGCACGGGCACGATCGTCAAGCGCCCCATGGTGCTCACGGACGCGGACGGCAACGACACCATCGCCATCCGCCACATGTGCTACTTGTCCCTGACCTACGACCACCGTCTCGTGGACGGCGCGGACGCCGGCCGGTTCCTGGGCACGCTCAAGAAGCGCCTGGAAGCGGGTCAGTTCGAATCGGAGGTCGGCCTGTAAGGGTTGCCCCGTGACCCACCGCGGTCAACCGTTCGGTTGATTTCCCGGCCGCCGGGATGTGTTCTGGATCACTCAGAACGCATCCCGGCGGTTTCGTGTGACGGGGCTCCGATAGGCTCGAATCATGTCTTTCCTCTTCAGCCTGATGTTGTTCCTCCACTTCCTCGGTCTAGCCGTCATCATCGGCACGTGGCTCTTCACTATGAAGCGCCCCACCGTCACGTCCGGTCAGTTCTGGGCCGCGATCGTGATGCTGCTGACCGGTTTGGTCATGGTGGTCTTCCGCGAGATGCAGGACGGTTTCGCGGTCAACCACATGAAGATCGGCGTCAAGCTGATCATCCTGCTCGTCGTGGCCGTCGCGGCGTTCATCGGGATGCGCAAGACCAAGCGCGGTGAGCCCGTGTCCACCGGGCTGGCCCACGCGGTCGGCGGTCTGGCCGTGATCAATGCCGCCGTCGCCGTGTTCTGGTGAGCCACCCGCTTCCCTGAACGTCCCCCGTCCCCACCGCACGCCCTGGTGCCGCGCGTTCCCTTCAGATTGCGACGGCGCAGGGGCTTCGCGTTGCTCACGACCCGCTGGTCAGCGCCTCCGCCCATGGGCGGCGGCTGCCTCGCAGCCACCCGTTGCGGACCTGTCGATGCCGTCGGCGCGCGGCAGCCTCCCACGGCGATCCGACCATCATGACGAGACCGTCACGAGCCGACCCTCATGTCGCGGCCGCCGCGCGGGGGCCGTCATGGGCCGCCTCTCACGGGGCGGCCTCGACCGGTGTGACGTCGGCGAGCCGCCACCCCCGCGGGGTGTGGGTCACCGAGATCCGCAGGGTCTGCAGGGCCTCGTCCCCCTGCCGGGTCACGTGGGAGCCCGAGGGTAATTCGCCGTGCCAGCCCCGCGTCCGGACCTCGGCGTCGTAGGTGCGAGTGCGGGCCGCCTCGGCGGGCGTGAGACCCGACCCGGCGCGGGGCCGCTGTTCGGTCAACCGGACGACGTCCATGCTCACACCGGACAAGGCCGTTAATCCCGATCCCGCGGTGTCCTGGGCCTTCGCGCGCCGGATCAGGTCCCGATCCCGCGCAGCGAGTCCCGAATCCGCGACGTACACTTCCGCGACGGCCGTCTCGTCCCCGGCCGCGAGCGCCGCCGCGCGGGCGGACACGAGGCCTTCGACGGCCCTTCGCGCCTCACCGTCCTTGTCCTGCATGGTCTCTCCTGGCGCGGTGGCCGATCGCTCGGTAGCTTCCCTGGACGCCCCCGCAGCGTCCGGCACGGGGGTCGCCCCAGGCGACTGCGAGCTCGTTCCAGAGGGTGTCCCGGCGGCCGCATCCGGGGGCGACGACGCCGTCCCCACCTCGGCTGCCGACGTCGCACCGGATTCGGCGGGCCTGGCGACGGGCCCGCCACCGTCCCCCGCGAGGAATCCCCACGCCAGGGCCGCTGCACCCAGGACTCCGGCGGCCGTGAGCCACGCCCTGCGCCGCACGGACGTGTCCACCCCGGCCACGGCGACGCCGCCCGGACTCATCCGAATCCGACGCGGGGGAACGAGCCGACGGGGAACGGGGCGCAGGGGCATGAGGCGGCGGGGCCGCGCCACGGTGCCGTCCGCGCGGATGACCTCCGGGGTCATGCGTTCGGGTGGCCGGCCGACCGGTTTGCTCCGCGGTGCGGAGGCCGAGAAACCCGCGGCGAGTTCCTGCGCGGAGGGGCGCGCGGCGGGGTCGTCAGCCAGGGCGGCTTCGAGCATCAGCACGAGGTGACGCGGCGCGGCGGGACACATGAGCGTCAACGGCACCCGGTGCGACTCGGGGCCGGGGTGGCGGCCCGTGAGCGCGAGCCACCCCAGCACGCCCAGGGCATGCACGTCCTGCACCGCGGTGTAGGCATCCTCCGCGGGGCCGAGCGCCACCCCGGGGTGCGCGGGCCGATCCGCGATACCCCATGGCACGGGCCCCACAGAGCTGCCCGCGGGAACGCCGTAGCCGTCCACGAGCGCGCGCCCGTCCGGTATGAAGAGGACGTGATGCGCCGCGAGGTCCCCGTGCACCCAGCCGCGCTCGTGCAGGTGCGTAAGCGCACGAGCGACCGCCGCGAGAACCGGCGCGGTGTCCTCCGGCCGCAACCGTCCCCGGTCGCGCATGGTGTCCTCAAGGGTCTTGCCGCGGACGTGGTCCGCCACGAGCGCCCGGGATGCGCCGTCCCCGCCGAGGGTCGCGCGCACGCTCACGAGCTCGGGATGCGGTGACTCCGCCCATGCCTCGACGAGGGCGGCGATCTGCTCCTCGCCGGCCCGCCGGTGTTCGCGGTCCTCGGTCACGACGAACGTGACGGTGTACTTCTCATGGGTCGTGCGTTCCCGGGCCAGCCACGTGCGGGACCCACCGCCCTCCCCGAGCTTCTCCACGAGTTCGAGACCGTCGCGCTCGACCGTCTCGGCGGCCGGATCGCTCATCGACTCGGGCGACTCCGCACGGTCGGCGGGCTGCACACGGTGGGCGGGTACCGAATGGCCGGCGGATACCGCACTAGCGGAGGGGGCCGCACCCGGGGCCGCCGCGGCGTCGTCGTACCCCTCGCGACCGTGGCGACGCCGCTCACCCGCGCGCACGGCCCGCACTCGGTCCCGGGCGCTGTGCCCACGCGACGGCGCGGACGCGTCACGGGTCCTGGACGGCGCCTCGAGCTGCTCCGGTTCCTGCTCTGCGTTCATGACCCCACTGTGCCGGGAAACACGGCGGCCCGCTCACGTTATCCACAGACGGGCGGAAGGGATAGGCTGGCGGAATGGCTCTGCACTTCGAACGCATCGGTCTGGCACCGGACTTCGTGAACTACCGCGAGTGCTTGGACCTGCAGCGGGAGGTCCACGGCGAGGTCGTGGCCGGAACCCGCGGCAACACGGTGCTGATGGTGGAACACGAACCCGTCTACACCGCCGGGCGCCGCACCGAGAAGCACGAGTACCCGTGGGACGGCACGGACGTGGTCCCGATCGGGCGGGGCGGGAAACTGACCTACCACGGCCCCGGGATGCTCGTGGGGTATCCCATCGTGCGCTTGCCGATCCCCTTGGACGTGGTGCGCTTCGTGCGTGTCCTGGAAGAGGTCATCATCGCCGTGGTCCGCGACTTCGGCGTGCCCGCGACCACCGTGGAGGGCCGGTCCGGCGCGTGGGTGCTCGCGGACGAGCGGGGCCCCGATCGCAAGATATCGGCGATCGGCGTGCAGGTCTCCAAGCGTGCAACGATGCATGGTTTCGCCTTGAACTGCTCGAACGACCTGCGCCCGTTCGGCAAGATCATCCCGTGCGGGATCACGGACGCCGGCGTGACCTCGATCAGCCAGGAGACCGGGAATCGGATCGACCCGGCGGACGTTGTGCAGCGTATGGAGCAGGAACTCGCGGCCCGTGAGGCGGACCTGTGCGTCGCCTTCGAACCCGATGTCCCGGCACCGCCCGTGCGACTGCCGCACACGGGTGACTCCCGAGCGAGGGACGCCTCACCCACCGCGGTGTCCTGACCGGGCCACAGCCACCGCACCAATCGCGGATCGTCGAGAACAGACCCCTGAGAACGGCCCGACCCGCTCATCCGCGTGGACCGGGCCCCGCCAGCGCCACCAGCGAGGAGTACTCATGACCATCGCCCCCGAAGGCCGCAAACTGCTGCGCGTCGAGGCACGCAACGCCGAGGTGCCCATCGAGAAGAAGCCCTCGTGGTTGAAGAACACCGCCAAGATGGGACCCCAGTTCACGGAACTGAAGTCCATGGCCCGGGGTCGCGGGCTGCACACGGTGTGCGAGGAAGCCGGGTGTCCCAACATCTACGAGTGCTGGGAGGACCGTGAGGCCACGTTCCTGATCGGCGGGGACACGTGCACGCGCCGCTGTGACTTCTGCGACATCGCCACGGGCAAGCCGGGCATGGTGGACGTCGCCGAGCCTCGCAAGGTGGCCGAGTCCGTGCGTGACCTGGGACTGCGCTACGCGACCGTGACCTCGGTGGCCCGTGACGACCTCGCGGACGGCGGCGCATGGCTCAACGCCGAGACCATTCGCGCGATCCACGCCCTGAACCCGAGCACGGGTGTGGAGATCCTGATCCCCGACTTCAAGGGTCAGCCGGACGCCCTGCAGCAGGTCATCGACGCCCAGCCCGAGGTCTTCGCGCACAACCTGGAGACCGTCCCCCGCATCTTCCGCCAGATCCGTCCCGCGTTCGCGTACGAACGCTCCCTGGACGTGCTGACGCAGGGCAAGGAGAACGGGATGATCGTGAAGTCCAACCTGATCCTGGGAATGGGCGAGACCGACGACGAGGTCTACGACGCCCTGTGCGACCTGCACGACGCCGGGTGCGACATCATCACGCTCACCCAGTACCTGCGCCCCGGGCCCACGTTCCACCCCATCGACCGGTGGGTCAAGCCCGAGACCTTCGTGGAGCTGTCCAAGCAGGCCGAGGAGATCGGCTTCCTGGGTGTGATGGCAGGGCCCATGGTGCGTTCCAGCTACCGCGCGGGCAAGCTGTGGGCACGCGCCATGAAGAAGATGGGCCGCGAGATCCCCGAGCACCTGTCCCACATCGACGACTCGGGTTCCGCGAGCCAGGAAGCTTCCTCCCTGTTGGCCCGCCTGGGCTGACGCCCGCACCAACACCGCTCCGCGGACGACGCCGCCCGCTTCCGGGCGGCGTCGTCCGTTCCGGGTGCCGCGCGGCACCCGGAAGGGCTTCCCTACGGACGAGACGCCGCGTCGACGGGCCTCAGCGGATAGAATGGCGGGGATCCCCTGTGTCAGCGAGTGCGAGGAAGAACTGTGTCACCAGCCACGTCCACCAAGGCCAAGGCCGCCGAACGCGACCGTAAGCGCGAGGAGAAGCGCCAGCGCAAGGCCGCCAAGGGCCCGGGCATCTTCGCGCAGATGAAGCAGGTTTTCCAGATGACTCGCGAGCGCGAGCCGAACATCCTGTGGTGGATGATCCTGCTCGGCCTAGGCGTGCTGCTCGTGTTCCTGCTCATCGGTGTGCTACTCGGCAACTGGATCACGTGGTTGCTCATCGGCATCCCGTTCGCGGTGCTCGCCGCCGTGATCCTGCTGTCACGGCGGGCCGAGAAAGCCGCATTCTCGCGCATTGAGGGACAACCCGGTGCCGCGGGGGCCGCGCTGTCCACCCTCAAACGTGGGTGGATCGTGGAGGAGGAACCCGCCGCGATGGATCCCAAGTCCAAGGACCTGTTGTTCCGCGCCGTGGGCCGCCCCGGTGTCGTGTTCATCACCGAGGGCCCGGTCAACCGCGTGGACAAGCTCGTGAAGAAGGAGCGCCGCCGCATCGGCCCGGTGATCCAGAACGTCCCCATCCACGTGCTCAAGTCCGGCAACGGCGAGAACCAGATCCCCCTGAGCAAGCTCACCAAGGAGATGAAGCGCCTGGAGAACAAGCTCACCAAGCAAGAAGTTCAGGTGGTCCACCGCCGGATGAACACCCTGCAGAACAAGCTGCCGATCCCCAAGGGCGTGGATCCCATGCGTGCGCGCCCAGATCGTAAGTCCATGCGCGGTCGCTGAACCAGCGCCCACGCGCCGTGGGGCGATCCTGCTGATCAGCGCACGCGCACCAGGACGGTGTCGACCGCGCGATCGTGCAGACCCCGTTGGTCCTCGTCCGCGATCAGCGCGGGGATCACCAGACACAACAGCAGCGTGCGAAGGGCCGCTCTGCCGAAACCGGCGGGGCGGCCCTTCATCGTCTGGACCTGCAACCCCATGATCCAGTGCCCCGGGGTGCGCCCGAAGAACCCGACCATGAGCACGCTGATCACGAAGAACACCGCGAGGTTCATCAGCCCCGACCCGTTCCACTGCGCCAGGAACAGCCCCGCGAGAACCACCGCAAGCACCCAGTCGATCACCAGGGCCACCAGGCGCGCAGGGAAGCGAGCGATCGAGCCCGGCCCCTCAGCGGGGCGGCCCAGGCGACGACCGGGGTACGGCTGGCTTCCCTGGGGGGCGCCGTCGAGCCACGAGCCCATGTCCTGGCGAGAAATCATGACTTCACCCTAACGGGCCGACGTGGGAGCTCGCGCACCCGCCGGTAGACTGGGGCTCGTACTGACCGGTCGGCGAGCCCTCCGTGCATCACGCTCCGGGCGTTACACGGACGAAACATTCGTGTCATGGACGGGCAACGCCAGGTTCCTACGCTGGACATCAGAACCGAACGACCGCGGTGGTCCCCGCCACCGCGGCGTCGATCGGACGCCCACACAGAAGGAGAACAGGTCCATGTTCCAATCAGCCGAAGAAGTGCTCGCGTTCCTCAAGGACGAAGAGGTCATGTTCGTCGATCTGCGTTTCACGGACATGCCCGGTGTGCAACAGCACTTCAACCTCCCGGCCAAGGCGGTGGACGAGGACTTCTTCACGGACGGGCAGTTGTTCGACGGTTCCTCCATCCGTGGTTTCCAGGGCATCGCCGAGTCCGATATGCAGCTGATCCCGGACCCCCAGTCCGCGTTCGTGGACCCCTTCCGGCTCGAGAAGACGCTCGTGGTCACGTGCTCGATCGTGAACCCGCGCACCGGCGAGCCCTACCACCGCGACCCGCGCGGTGTAGCCGAGCGCGCCGAGGCGTACCTGGCCTCCACCGGTATCGCGGACACCGCGAACTTCGCGTCCGAAGCCGAGTTCTTCGTCTTCGAGGACGCCCGCTTCCAGGTCTCCCCCGAGCACACCTTCTACCGGATCGACTCGGACGAAGCCTCCTGGAACAGCGGCCGTGAGGAAGAGGGCGGCAACCTCGCGAACAAGACCTCCGTGAAGGGCGGCTACTTCCCCGTGTCCCCCGTGGACAAGCAGGCGGACCTGCGCGACGCCATGTGCGTGGCCCTGGACGAGGTGGGCCTTGAGGTCGAGCGCTCCCACCACGAGGTCGGTGCCGCGGGTCAGGCGGAGATCAACTACAAGTTCTCCACGCTGACCGCCGCCGCGGACGACCTGCTCAAGTTCAAGTACGTGATCAAAAACACCGCGGACTCGTTCGGCAAGACCGTCACGTTCATGCCCAAGCCCGTCTTCAACGACAACGGCTCGGGGATGCACTGCCACCAGTCGCTGTGGAAGGGCGGGGAGCCGCTGTTCTACGACGAGAAGGGTTATGCGGGCCTGTCGGACGTGGCGCGCTGGTACATCGGCGGCCTGCTGGAGCACTCCTCCGCGGTGCTCGCGTTCACCAACCCCACCGTGAACTCCTACCGCCGCCTGGTCAAGGGCTTCGAGGCCCCCGTGAACATGGTCTACTCGCAGGGCAACCGCTCCGCGGGCATCCGGATCCCCATCACGGGCACCAACCCCAAGGCCAAGCGCCTGGAGTTCCGCGCGCCGGACCCCTCGTGCAACCCGTACCTCGCGTTCGCCGCGCAGCTGATGGCCGGGCTGGACGGGATCCGCAACCGCATCGAGCCGGCGGACCCCATCGACAAGGACCTCTACGAGCTGCCGCCGGAGGAGGCCAAGGACATCAAGAAGGCCCCGGGCACCCTGTCCGAGGCGCTCGAGGCCCTCGAGGCGGACCACGAGTTCCTGCTCGCCGGTGACGTGTTCACCGAGGACCTGATCGAGACCTGGATCGAGTACAAGCGTGAGGTCGAGCTCAAGCCGCTCTCTGTGGTCCCCCACCCGCTGGAGTTCCAGATGTACTTCGGCGTCTGATTCCCCGCTCCACACCAACGCGGCCCCGCTCCTCGTGAGCGGGGCCGCGTTCGCGTCACAGCACGGGCGACGTCGCCCGCTCGCCACGTGGGGGCCGCGCCACACGTCGGGTGGCCGGGTCCAGTAGCCACAGGTAGATGCCGTACGTCAGGGCCACGAGCGCGGCGATGACCCGCGCCGCGAAGAGGTTCAGGTCCAGATAAGGGAACACGTCCAGCTGGTCCGCCACGGCGTAGACCATGAAGAACGCGGTCACAAAGAACAGCACGTCCACCTGCCAGTCGTCGCGGATCCCGGAGATTGCGAACAACGGGATGAGCCACACCACGTACCATGCCTGGATGATGGGGGCCAGCAGCACGAACGCAGCGAGCGCCCACGCGAGCCGGCGGAACAGTTTGGCATCCCGCCCCACGAACATCAGCACGACCACCACCGCGGCGGAGAGCACCGTCCCGGCCGTGTGCACGGCGTCCATCCACGCGGAGCCGTTGAACCCCCACGAGCTGCCCACGAGCTGCGCGAACAACCCAAGCAGTCCGATCGGCGCGTACCAGATGTACACGGTGCCCGGTGTGGAGACCGCGGAGACCCACCCGAAACCGAAGCCGTTGACGAATCCCATGAGCGCCAACAAGGCCACGGAGTAGGCCAGTGTGAGGGCCCAGATCGCGAACCGGCGCGGCCACGACGCACCGCGCCCGGCCCAGAGCAGGCCCACGAACGGCAGGAAGATCAGTGTGATGGGCTTGATCGCCACAGACAGGGTCACGAGGGTCGTGCCCGCGATCCCACCCTTCCAGTTGCGGTGCATTGCCGCCACGTAGGTCCCGATCAGGGCCAGGGCCAGCATGATCGCGTCGTTGTGGGCGGCCACCACGAAGTTCGTGAGGAACAGCGGATTGGCCACCGATAGCCACATGGCCCGCCGCGGATTGACGCCGTGCAGCCGGGCCAGGCGCGGGATGACCCACATGCACGCGATCACGGACACTACGCACAAGGCCCGAAACAGCAGCACGGAGGCGTCCGGGTCCGCACCGGTCACGAGGACCACGAGCTGTTCGAGCCACAGGAACACCGGGCCGTACGGGGGCGGGGATTCCGCCCATAACTGGTCCGCGCCCAGTTGGAAGAAGTTGTCGATCGTGGAGACCCCGGACTCGTACGGGTTCAACCCGTTCGCCATCACGCGGCCCTGCCCGATGTACGAGTACACATCCCGACTGAACAACGGGATGCTCACGAGCATGGGCGCCGCCCACGCCGCGATCGAGATCAGCACCCAGCGGGCGCTCTCCGGTCCCCACGGTCTGAGTTTTTGGCCCAGGCGCAGCCACTGCCGCACCAGGAGCATGGCTCCGAGGGCGAGCATCACGACCGAGACCACCACGCCCACGGTCTCGAAGCGCATCCACATGATCAGCGGGATGCGCCGCAGCGAGGAAACGCTCGCGAGCCATCCCACGCCCAGGGAGCCGAACAGCAACATCAGCGAGCCCAGCGAGCCCATCACCACAGTGCGGGTCAATGACGCCGACGACGTCGCGTCTCGTCCCGGGGCTGCGTCCCGTCCGGTTCCGGGGAGCGTCGGGTGACGTTCCGTCCTGGACGTGATGCGCACTACGGGCCTCCCGGTGCTTCCGCGGTGGCCGCAGATGAGGGATCTGGGAATCGTCCGCCGCGGCGCGCGGTGCGCGGGGGCGGCGTCGGGGTGATCCTACCGTGCGACGTCGTGCGCCAACCGGATGCCCGGGGCGAGGCGGCGTCGGGGGGGGGGTGCCCGCACGACGCGATAGATTGGAGGGCGTGACGACTGCAAACCGGAGAATAGTGTGGATCGACTGCGAGATGACGGGGCTGTCCCTGTCCGATGACGCGTTGATCGAGGTGGCCGCGCTCGTGACCGACGACGAGCTCAACGTGCTGGGCAGTGGCGTGGACGTGGTCATCAAACCCCCGCAGGCCGCGCTGGATCAGATGTCTTCTTTCGTGCGGAACATGCACGAGACATCCGGGCTGCTGCCGGAGCTCGAGAACGGCATGGACATGGCGCAGGCGCAGGACGCGGTGCTGGACTACATCCGCAAATGGGTCCCCGAACCGGGCAAGGCGCCGCTGGGTGGTAACTCCGTGGGGACGGACAAGACGTTCCTCACGCGGGACATGCCGCAACTCGTGGATCACCTGCACTACCGGGTCATCGACGTCTCCACGATCAAGGAGCTCGCGCGGCGCTGGTACCCGCGCGCGTACTTCCAGGCGCCCGAGAAGACGGGCAATCACCGTGCGCTCGGCGACATCGAGGACTCGATCGACGAGCTGCGATACTACCGCCACATCCTCTTTCCCGGCGATCCCGGCCCCACCTCCGACGACGCCCGCAAGATCGCCGCGCTCATCAAGGCCTCCCCGACCCGCTCGGGTTCCTGACCGGGACCTGACGCGTTCAGGCGCTCGATGCGGGAATCCACCCGGGCGTGCGCTATAGTGGTCGTCGTTGCCCGGAGGGATCGAACGGTTCTTCCACGGGTTCAATGGTGGGCGTAGCTCAGTCGGCAGAGCGCCTGGTTGTGGTCCAGGAGGTCGCGGGTTCAACCCCCGTCGCTCACCCCATGAACGAGGTGCGAACATCGATCGGTGTACCGGTCGGGGTTCGCACCTCGTTCTCGTTGGCGGGCCAGTCCTGCATGACCTCGACCGCCCGCTTCCCAGCGGCCCGTCCGGCCTGACCACTCCCACCGCTGCGGCCATCCCCGCCACCCCGACCGCCCGCGCCCGCTGTCCAAATGCACGGTGGAGGAAAAGCAGTTTGGCGCGCGAATATCTGTTCTAACTCAGTAAAAGCACAGCCGGGGGTGCTCCTATGTTCTGAGTCAAACCGCGAGGGTGGTTGGTTCGGGGCTGGGGGTAGGTGCCATTGCGGAGCATCGCGTAGATGACGTTGCAGCGGCGGCGGGCGAGGCAGATGACGGCGGCGTGGTGGCGGTTTCTCTCGGCCCGCTTCCGGTCGTAGTAGGCCTTGGAGATCGGGTCTGAGTGCGAGGCGACCCACGCGGAGTAGAACAGCGCGTTCTTCGGGCGTTTGTTGCCGGATCAGGCGGGGAACTCGCTCCTGATCGAGGTCCCCGACCTTCGCGTGACCGGCGCGACGCCGGCGTAGGCTGCGAGATGGCCTGCGGTCTCGAATGCGGGGCCATCGTCGAAGGCCAGGAGGATCTGGGCGGCGGTCTTGACGCCGATCCCCGGCATGCTCATCAAGACCCCGGCGAGAGAGAAGTCCTCCAGCATAGCCTCGACCTCTCCGGCTACGGTCGCGCGTTGTTCCTTCAGCTCCTTGACCTGCCCGGCCACCCTCGGGATCACCAACTCCACGGCCGCGGTCGCTGGAACGACCACGGTCTGCTCGCTGAGCGCCGTGAAGATCTGATCGACCAGCACCTCCGGGTCAGCGGGATGGATCTGTGTGAGCAGAGACCGGATCCGGTTCAGTGCCCGGGTGGTCTCGTGGGCGAGGTCCTCGTCGAAGCCGGCTAAGACCTTCAACGCGGAGAGGACGTCACTGTCACGGTCGATGGTGCGGAGGGTGTGGCGCATGGTACGGGCAGAATTCGCGATGATGAACGCATCGCGTGCATCAGTCTTTGACCGGTCCGGATACAGGTCCGCGGCCTTTCGCATCGCCAACCCGGGTAGGTAGGCCACCGCGCAGCCGACGTCGCGAGCGACTGCGATGGGCAGGGCTCCGATGGTGTTGGGCTGATCGACGACCATCAGCACGTCGCCGTGCTCCTGCAGGTGTGTGAAGAGGTCGCGCGGCTGGGCCTCGTCCTGCGGGAGGGGCTTGTCGAAGAGCCTGTTCCCGTCGGGGTCCAGCGCGCAGGCATGATGCCCGGTCTTTCCCACGTCCAGGCCGATCACGGCCGCGAATCTGGCGTTCATGATGTCGTCCTCGTTGAACGCATCACTGCTGGTCGCAGTCTTGAGACCCGATGCCGGCACCCACGTTGCGAAGAGACCTCAGAGAAGCTGGGCCGTGTCCCTATGAGCGGTCAACGCGTGTCTCTCGACCGGGCGGCAACACCCCCGGACCATGGATGGCTGGGCAGACAAGCCATACCCGGTCGAGCACCAAACGCCCGGCGATCGGGGGTACTCACAACGTAACTGGCGGGCACCGCGAAGCCCCTCCTACCTCCGAGCGCGCCGCGAGGTGGGAGGGGCTTCCTCGATCTTGCTTAGAACCGGAACGGAATGGGGATGGGCCCGCAGCAGCAGACTCCACTCACGTCGCCGCGGCCCGCGGGGCCGAGCATGAGTGCCGCCCGGTAGCAGGCCGCGAAACGGAGCATCGTGGGGATGATCCCTCGGATCACACCGTACTGCGCAATGATGCCGCGCACCGCCGCGGAGCAGGACTGCCCGCCCCGCGCCACGAGGTGCGCGCACGTGAATCCTTTACGCGGTGAGAGGTGGCGCTGGTATCCGCGGATGAGACGATCGACCCCACGGCGGGGTGCAGTGGCTACTCGAAGCAGTACGTCAGACACGGGCGACAGGCTCCTCTTCCCATGAGCATGATCGTGGTGTGCACAGGGTCATGGCTTGAGGACCACCTTGATGCAGCCGTCCTTCTTCTCCTGGAAGATCTTGTACATCTCCGGTGCGTCCTCCAAGGACACGTGGTGGGTGGCCAGTGACTCGAGGCCGAGGACGTCGTCCGGGCGGCTCGCGATCTCCAGCAGCTCATCGGTCCAGTGGCGCACGTGGCACTGGCCCATGCGCATGCTGATGCCCTTGTCGAACATCTCGATCATGGGCATGGGATCTGCCATTCCTCCGTACACGCCGGACACCGAGACCGTGCCCGCGCGGCGCACGCTGTGGATCGCGGTGTGCAACGCGTCCAACCGGTCGATACCGGCCGTCTCGATGGCCTTGCGCCCGAGCGGCTTGGGCAGTCGCGCCGCGCCGGCGACGATCTTCTCCGCGATGGGGTTGCCGTGCGCTTCCATGCCCACGGCATCCAGCACGCCGTCGGGGCCGCGCCCGTCCGTCATGTCGACGAGCGTGTCGGAGACCTCGTCCACCTCCCGCATGTCCACGGTCTCGATCCCCCAGCTCTTGGCCAGGGCGAGGCGCTCGTCCACACGGTCTACGGCGATGATCCGCTTGACGCCCTGCAGCTTGGCCGAACGCACCGCGAGCTGGCCCACGGGTCCGAGGCCCAGCACCGCGAGGGTGTCCTCTTCCCCCACGTTCGCGTACTTCACGCCCTGCCACGCGGTGGGCAGGATGTCGCTGAGGTAGAGGAAACGCTCGTCGTCGAAGTCCTTGGGCAGTTTCACGGGGCCGAAGTCCGCGTGCGGGACGCGCACCATTTCCGCCTGGCCCCCGGGGACCGACCCGTAGAGGGAGGAGAAACCGAACAGCGCGGCGCCCGTTCCCATCTCGCGGACCTGGGTGGTCTCGCACGCGGCGTACAGCCCGCGGTCGCACATCCAGCAGTGACCGCACGCGATCACGAACGGGACGACCACGCGGTCACCGGGTGCGAGGTTGCTGACCTCCGGTCCCACTTCTTCCACGATGCCCATGAACTCGTGACCCATCACGTAGTCCTTCTGCAGGTACGGGCCCAGCACGCCGTAGAGGTGCAGGTCCGAACCGCAGATCGCGGTGGACGTGACCCGCACGATGGCGTCGGTGGGATCCTGCAGAACGGGATCGGGGACGTTTTCGACCCGGACGTCGCCAAGTCCTTGCCATGTGAGTGCTCGCATTCACCCAGTAAAGCATGATCACCCCGCCCGGGCACCACCCCTGCAGGGGGGGTCGAACCTGGGCGGCGCACCGCGTAGCGTGTCCCGTATGACCGCATCGCATCAGGTTGCCCTCGTGGCCGGAGCCTCCCGTGGACTGGGGCTGCTCGTGGCCAAGGAACTTCTCTCGCGTGATTTCGACGTCGCCGTGTGCGCTCGCGACGCCGCCGAGCTGGCCCGCGCGCGCGAGATGCTGTCCCCGTTCGGCACGGTGCACGACTACGTGTGCGACGTCGCCGAGGCGGACCAGGTCGAGGCCTTGGTGCGGGACGTGGAGCGCGATCTGGGACCGGTGGACGTGCTCATCACGGTCGCCGGGATCATCCAGGTGGGCTCGGTGGAGGGTGTCACGGTGGAGCAGTTTCGGGACGCCGTGACCACCATGACCATGGGTCCCGTGCACACCGCGCTCGCGGTGTTGCCCGGGATGCGCGAGCGTGGCCGCGGCCGGATCGGCACGATCGCGTCCGTGGGCGGACTGGTCTCCGTGCCGCACCTGTTGCCGTACTGCACGGCCAAGTTCGGCGCGGTGGGGTTCAGCGAGGGTCTCGCGGCGTCCCTGTCGGGGACCGGCGTCACCGCCACGAGCATCGACCCCGGCCTCATGCGCACGGGATCGCACGAGCGCGCCTACTTCACGGGCGAGTCGCAGAACGAGTACGCGTGGTTCGCGCCGTCCGCGTCCCTGCCGGTGTTGTCCATGAACGCCGACCGCGCGGCCCGCTTGATCGTGGACGGCGTTCTCGCGGGACGCCCGATCGTGCTGCTGGGGTGGTTGCCCAAGGTCGCCCAGCGGGTCCGGGGTATCGCCCCCGGGCTCACGATTCGCGCGTTGGGCGTGGTGAACCGGGTGCTCCCGTCCGCGTCCCCCCAGCAGACGGATCTCGTGGTGGGGGCCACCGCCAAGCAGCGCCTGGGATCCCGCGTGGTCAACGCCCTGAGCACGCTCGGCAGCAAGGCCGCACAGCGCAACAACGAGCGCTGAACGAACCGCGGTCGTCCGGCTCGCCGGTGCCGCCCCGTGCCGGACGACGGCGCGCGCGGTGGCGGCATGCAGCGGCAGCGCCGGCGGCGTGGTTCGCGACGGCTGTGCAGCATGGCGTGACGCGCCCTCACCAGCCGGGTCAGCGCCGTCGCACCCTAATCCCTCGGTACACGATGCCCAGCGCCAGTATGAGGACGCCGCCCGCCACGGACGCGATCGGGAGCGTGATCGCGAGGACCACGCACAGCACTGTGCCCAGGACGGACACCGCGCGCGGGTAGCGGCGATGCGGCCCGGTCTGCGTGAGCGCACTGAGGTTGGCCACGAGGTAGTACAGCAGCACCCCGAACGACGAGAAGCCCACCACCCCGCGCACGTCCATGGTGAACACCGCGATCACGACCACCGCTGCCACCACGATTTCGATGTGGCGCGGGACGCCGTGGCGCTCGTCGAGCACGGCGAGGGGCGCGGGCAGATCCGCCGTGCGGGCCATGGCCAGGCCGGTCCGACCGATCCCCGCCGTGAGCCCCAGCAGCGACCCGAGCGTGGCGGCCGCGGCCGCAATCGTGACTACAACCGTGGTCCACGGCCAGTCGGCGGCCGCGGCGAGGTCCGCGAGCGGCGTCGTCGTACGGGACAGGGCCTCGGGACCGAGGACGTGCAGCGAGAGCACCGCGAGTACGCCGTAGATCACGAGGACCGCGCTCAGGGAGATGATGATGGCCCGGGGGATGATCCGGGCGGGATCGCGCACTTCCTCCCCCATGGTGGCGATGCGTGCGTACCCGGCGAAAGCGAAGAACAGGAGTCCCCCGGCCTGCAGGACGCCGTACGCCCCGCCCGGCGGTGCCGCACCGAAGGTTGATGCGGCGGGGCCGGACCCGGCGAAGAGCCCGGCCACGAGGACCACGGCCAGGCCCGCGAGCACGATACCCACGAGCACCTTGGTGGCCGAAGCAGTGCGCGTCACGCCGAAGCAGTTGACCGCGACCACACCGAGCACCGCGAGAGCAGCGACGGGCCGTTGCCAGGGCTCGGGGACCACATAGGCGGCGAACGTCATGGCCATGGCCGCGCAGCTCGCGGTCTTACCGGTGAGGAAACACCACCCGGCGAAGAACCCCGGCCAGGGGCCGAGGCGCTCGCGACCGTAGACGTAACTACCGCCGGCCACGGGGTACTGGGCGGCCAGCTGGGCCGAGGACAGTGCGTTGCACAGTGCGACGACCGCGGCCAGCACGAGGGCCAGCGGTAACCAGGCGCCCGCGGAGGCCGCAGCGGGGGCGAACACCACGAAAATGCCGGCGCCGATCATGGAACCGAGCCCGATGGTCACGGCGTCCGTCAGGCCAAGTCTGCGGTGCATGGCGGAAGGATTCGTCACGAGGCTCCCGGGCTTCACATCACGTACCCGTGACACACCAATGGGCGGGCCGCGTATCGCGTCCCGCCCACGGTGGTGTCATGTGCACTTATCTGTCGTGGCTCTCGAAGGTGGCCTAGAAGACGGGCTTGCCGCCGGTCACACCGATCACTGTGCCGGAGACGTAGGACGCCTCCGCCGGGCTGGCCAGGAACACGAACGCCCCGGCCATCTCGGAGGGCTGTCCCGCGCGGCCGAGCGGGGTGTCCGACCCGAACTGAGGCATGCTCTCGCCGGCCTTGGTCGCGGGCTGCAGCGGGGTCCAGATGGGTCCGGGGGCCACGGCGTTGACGCGGATCCCCTTCTCCCCCAGCTCGCTGGCCAGGTTGACCGTGAAGTTGTTGATCGCGGCCTTGGTGGAGGCGTAGTCGATCAAGTTCTCGGACGGGTCGTAGGCCTGGATGGAGCTCACGTTGATGATCGAGGAACCACTCTTCAGGTACTGCAGCGCCTGCTGGGAGACCCAGAACAGGGCGTACAGGTTGGTCTTGAAGACGCGGTCCATCTCCTCGGTCTTCAGACCCTGCAGACCGCCGTCACGGCGGGCCCACTGGAAGCCCGCGTTATTGACGAGGATGTCCAGGCCGCCGAGCTGCTCGGCGGCGTCGTCCACGACCTGACGGGCGGTGGCTTCGTCGCGCAGGTCCGCGGGCAGCAGGACGGCCTTGCGACCGGCCTTCTCGATCCACTGCTTGGTGTCCCGCGCGTCCGATTCCTCGTCCGAGAGGTAGTTGATGGCCACGTCCGCGCCCTCACGGGCGAACGCGATGGCCACCGCGCGGCCGATGCCGGAGTCGCCACCGGTCACGAGGGCCTTGAGACCCTCGAGGCGACCGCGGCCCACCCAGTTCTCCTCACCGTGGTCCGGGAAGGGCTGCATGTCCGTGGACAGGCCGGGCGGGGTCTGTTCCTGCTCGGGGAAACCGCCCTCTTCACCGGCGAGTTCCCGTGCTTTCCTGGCTGCTGCGTACTTGTCTTCGGTCATGTGTCCATTGTGCCCCGCCGTACCCCGGGCTGTCGCCCACCCGGAAGGATGAAACCGCTGGTCGGTCCCGGATGACGCTGCGGGTCAGACCGCGGTTGTGCGCTGCTGCTGACCCGTGGGATCCATCCCGTGCTGGACGCCCCACAACACGGCCTGACTGCGTCGCTCCACGCCCATCTTGCGGTAGGCGGAACGGATGTAGGACTTCACCGAGTTGATGCTGAGGTAGCAGTGCCGGGCGATTTCGTCATTGGTGAACCCCTGCGTGATCAGCGCGATCACCTCCGCCTCACGCGTGGAGAGCCCCTCGGGCCGGCCGGGCCAGTCCGGCAAGGTGATGTCCTCCCGCACTGGTTCGGGGGCCACCACGCGCTCCCCCTCGTGCACGCGCACGAGGGCGTCCGCGAGTTCGTCCCCGGTGAGCTCCTTGGAGAGATAACCGTGTATGCCCAGATCGAGTGCTTCGTCAACGTGCTCGGCGCGCACGTGCCACGTGTACATCACGACCTTGAGGCAGTGGGGGTCATCCAGTAGGCGCATCACGTCATGGGTGCCACGGTCCTTCGCGGCGAACGCGTCATAGAGCACCACGTCCGCGTCCGTGTGCGGCAGACACCCGGAATCGAGTTCCACGACCCGCAGGCGCGGATGACCCTGCAGCATACTCGCCACACCCTGGAGGACCACGGGATAGTCGTTGATCAGGGCCAGGGTGATGACAGGGCGTTCGGAACTCACACCCCGAGCATAATCGTATGCTCACGCATCATCGGTCGAACCCTGTTCGAAAACGTGCCAGTCCTCCCCCGCGCGTGTCAAGACCCCCAAGTTGCGGAGTTCCCGCAGCCACCCCTCCATGGGGTCGAACCCCCACGTACGGCGGAAGAGGTTGGCGTTGCGGGCGATCGCTGCGGCGTGCTGGACGGGCGGTGACTGGGTCGGGTGGTACTGGTGGTACGCGGCGGCTCCGCCGAGCCACCACAGGCTCCCCCCGCTCGCGGCCAGGCGCTGACCGAAATCCGTGTCCTCGCCCCCGTAGCCCACGTAGCGCTCGTCGAATCCGGCCGCCGCGTGCCACGTCCGTACCGTGGTCGCCATCGTCAGCGACCACAGCATCCGGGGGTCGCCCTCGACCAGTTCCCCGGGCTCCGGCAGCACGCGGGCGGCATGATCCCGTCCCGCGCGGGCGACGCCCTCGGGCGTGTAATCGGCCTCGGTCATTCCCTCCGAGAGGTACTGCACGCGCCCGCTCACCACGGCGCGCTGGTCTGCGAGCCGCTCGAGGGCGCGCGTGTAATCGGCCATCAGGTCACGGTGGGGAAGGCAGTCCACGTCCAGTAGCACCACGGTGTCCGCGCCCAGCTGCTCCGCGCGTGCCACGCCGGCATTGCGCGCGGCGGCCAATGGCAGTTCGACGGCCGGCGGCAGTTCCACGAGGTCGGTGGGCAGTTCCGGCCGTTGCTCGAGCACTCCGCGGATCCCGGGATCGCCCATGCTCACGACCACATGGGTGACCGGGGGTTCGTTCTGCGCGGCCACCCAGTCCCGTTGCCGCCGCAGGTGGGTGTGCCGTCCGCTCACGATCGTGATCAGGGCAGCGGCCGTCACGACGTGACCCCGTGCAGCAGGTCCTCGAGCGCGCGCGCCGCACGGTATGCGCCGTCGCCATGGCGCCACGCGTCCCAGCGGGAGCCGCCGAGTTGCCGGGCACGTGCGAGCAACCGGGGCCATGCGGCGGCGTCGGGCCAGTGCTGCAGGCCCACGCAGATTCCCCCGCGCTCGAGCGCGGCGGCCGTGGCGGCTTGCTCGTCGTGCGGTCGCGGCTGGGCGACGACGACGGCGCGCGAGTGCGCCGCGGACAGCTCCGCCACGGCGTTGTTGCCCCCGTGGGAGATGACGACGTCCGCCTCGTGCAGTTCGCGCCACAGGTCCGGGGAGGGGTTCTCCGGCGAGCGCACGGTCCACGACCACCCGGGGGTCGCCGCGCGAGCCGCCTCGATCTCGGTGTCCCCCACGTCGGTCCCGCCGCGGCCCCAGACCACCAGGACGCGTTGGCCGCCGACGTCGCTCGCGCCGCTCCCGCTCGCACCTCGCGTCGCGGTGCGCTCACCGGGAGCTGGTTCGCCGGAAGAGTACGCGCCGGGAACGTGCTCGGCGGAGGATCCCGGCACCCGCACGGGGACGTCGAAGCGGGAGATGGCCCCCGTGAACGTGGTCTTACGGGTCCATTCCTCGGGCCAATAGGTCTCCGCAGTCTCCCGGGACCACGGCGCGATCAGAGCGGTCGCGGCGTCGTACGCCACACGGTGGGTGCGGTCGGTGCGATCCCCCCGCATGGCCATGACCACGGTGGGCACACCCATCAGACGCGCGAGCAGGGTGACCTCCGCGGAGGTGTCCGTGACCATGAGTTCCACATCCGAGCGCAAGCGCTGCGCCATGAGACCCATGCGTTCCCGGTACCCGGGATGCTCGAGAGGCGCCCAGTGCAGCACGTCGTTGGCGGTGGGGTCCACGGGGTCCTGGGCGACATCCGGGGGCAGCTGGACCCACTCGCCGGGCCACGCCTCCGGGCGCTCCAGGGAACTGAACCCCGTCACGGGCACCGTGAGTTCCCGGGCGATCTGGGTGGCCCGGTTGCGGTGGCCCAGACCCTGGTGGTGGATGTAGTACCCAATCACGCGCTCACCAGCTCCCGGTAGAGCGCGGCGTAGGCGTCCACGGTGACGTTGAGGGAACAGTGCTCGAGCGCGTAGTGGCGCACCCTGGTGCGGTCCAGGGCCACCACGCGGGGCAGCTCCGCGACCGCGGACGCCACCGTCTCCACCTCGCTCGCCCCGGGCTGGGACGTGTGCCCACCGGGATCGCGCACGATCTCGCTCAGGCCGCCGCGGGCCACCGCGAGCACGGGCGTGCCGCACGCCATGGCCTCCGCGGCCACGAGGCCGTAGGGCTCCTCCCAGGCGGGCGTCACGAGGCTCGCGGCGCTATTGCCCACCAGGGTGCGCAGCTGCTGCGTGTCCAGGTGACCCACGTAGGTGATGTCCTCGTTGAGCAACGGCTTCAGCCGCGCCTCGAAATAGTGCCGATCCGCGATGGGCCCGGCGATCCGCAGTTTCCACCCGGCCTTGCTCGCGATCAGCGCCGCGATGTGCGGGGCCTTCTCCGGGACCACGCGCCCGGACCACACGAGGGCATCCCCGCCGGGTCCCGGTCGCCACTCGTGCGGGTCCACGCCGTTGCGGATCACGCGGGCGGGCGTGACCTTGCTCCACATCTGGGCCACCGAATCGCTCACGGCCACCGTGGGTGCCGTGGGCGTGAGACGCAGCGCGGGTTCGAGCCACGGGGTGGCCGGGGTGTGAAGGGTGGTCAACAGAGGTTGCGGGATGGCCGGGGACATCACGATGGGCAGGAAGTGCAGCGAATTGTTGTGCACCACGTCGATGTCCGGGCGGCGTGCGAAGTCCCGCATGACCTGCAGGTACGAGAAGGTCTCCCGCACCTGCGCCTCCGGTGGCATGGCGACGTCGTTGCGCGCCTCGTCGCTGAGCACGAGCGGTTCCACGTCCAGTTCCTCGACCCCGAGCTCGGGGTCGGAACCCGGCGCGGCGAAGACCACCACCTCCATCCCGCGGCACTTGAGCCCGCGGGCCAGGTGCCATGTGAAGGACTCGAGCCCCCCGGAGAACGGCGGGGCGATCGGGAACCGGTCGTGCGCGAGCAGTGCCACCTTCATGCGGCGTCCCCTTTCCCGGCCTCCCGGACCACGACGGCGCGGCGGTAGACCTCGGCGTGGGCTGCGGCGATGCGACGTCGTTGTTGGGTGCGTTCCAGGGCGCTCGCCTGCCAGGGCGCGTTCCCGCGCAGACCCGCGAGCGCTTCCCAGATCTGATCGGCGTCCGGCTGACCGTCCCGGCCCCAGTCGAAGCGCAGCACACCCGGATGCTGCTCGTGGTAGAACCCCACGGACGGCGCCAGGACATGGGTGCCCAGGTCGTAGCACAGTTCGAGCCACCCGGAATGGGTGCCGAAGCGGTACGCGAGCACCGAGAGATCGAGCCCGCGCAGGTACTCCCACAACTGCTCGTCGGTGTAGAACTCGTGGACGTTGACCTGAACGTTGAGTGTTCGACGCGCGGTCTCCAGTAGGTGACTCACCACGGGGTCGTGGTGCGGGGTGCCCCGGGTGACCACGTCTGTGTGGACGTCGAGCTGCAACCGGATCTCCCCGCGGGACGCGCATTCGAGCAGCACGCGCGCCACCGGCAGGGGGTTCATGTTCGCCCGCATGCTCTTGAGGTTGAGTCCCACCACGGGTACGGATCCCACGGGCGCGTGATCGCGCCACCGGTCTAGCGGGAGCAGGTGCGGGTGCGGGATGACCGTGGCCCGGCGGCCCCAGCGCCGCTCGATCACGCGTGCCGCGCCGTCGGTCAGGGTAATCAGTTCGTCGGCGGCCGGGATCAGCACGTCCAGGGCGGCGTCCTGGGCGGCGGGGTCCGTCTGGTGGGGGTTGCGCAGATCGTGCACCGTGTAGACGAACGGTTTGCCCAGCTCGTGCAGGGTGTCCACGATCCGTCGCAGCTCCGCGGGTGAGGTCTGGTCGAACCCGAAGTGCAGGTGGTAGATGTCGAACTCGTGTGCGTGCCGCCGGATCCAGGCCTCGCTCAGCATCACGAGGGGCCACCACGGAGCTCCGGGGACCGGGTGTGCGGGCGCGGGGTCCGGCAACCTGTGGACGGGCTGCACGGCGCCGGGGTCACTGAGGTGCTCGACGTACACGTGACCGTGGGGTAGGGACGCGACCCTCACTCGATGTGACCTCCTGCGCAGAACTGACGTGAACGGATGGGACGCCCGCGGGCTGTGCGGACCGGGAACGGCGCGGGATCCGGCGCCTGAGCCGGTTGTGTGCACGGCCCCCGGCGACGATACACACATTACTGATGGTCAGGGACACGATATATTGTCCTCCGTCCGCCCGCCCTCCGCGCGGCCGCGCGGCGTGGGTCCAGGGACCACGCCCACATATGACGTCCACCCGTGAATCCCGAGGTGCTCTCCGCATGACCGTCCGTCCCATTGTGATCTCCGGTAACCCCGTGCTGCATCGCCCCGCGGCCCGGGTGACCACCTTCGACGACGCCCTGCGCGAGCTCGTGGCGGACATGCATGAGACCATGGACGCGTCCCACGGCGTGGGTCTGGCGGCGCCGCAGATCGGGGTGGGGCTGCGGATCTTCACCTACATCTTCGAGAACGAGGACGGTGTGCCCCCGCGCGGCACGCTCGTGAACCCCGTCCTGAGCACCGGGCGGATCTCCGAGACCGCCCCGGACCCGGACGACGAGGCCGAGGGATGCCTCTCGGTGCCCGGCCAGTCCTGGCCCCTCAAGCGGGCGGACTGGGTGCGGATCGCCGGGCAGGACGAGAACGGGGACCTCGTAGCGTTCGAGGCCAGCGGCTGGTTCGCCCGGGTCATGCAGCACGAGTACGACCACCTGGACGGGAAGCTGTACGTGGACCGGCTCAACCGCAAGTGGTCCAAGAAGGCCCGCAAGGCCATCTCCGCGGAACAGTGGGGCACGGATTCGACGTGGCTGCCCGGTGTGGACGAGGACCCGTTCGGGCACTGACCCGCTGAGGGGATCCCGCATCACGGACGCGCCGTAGCGGCAGGCCCCGTCTCAGCGCCCTCGTCAGGCGAGCCGGTTGCTGCCCGTGGCTCAGCGCGGCTTGGTTACTGCGGATCCACCACGATCGTGAGCGTGCCCGCCTTGCGGATCGTGGGTTCGGTCAGTTCCACCGTGAACCTCTCGGCCAGCGCCGCGCTCACCTGCTCCACGGTGTCCAGCGGACGCCCCGCTCCCCCAATCTCGCACAGCGCACGGGCCACGAGTCCCCGCGTGTGTTTGGCGTGATGTGACACCACGGACCGGCTCCCGTCCGGCTTGAGCTGCTCGACCCGTACCGTAACGGTCCGCGCGGCGGGAGGTTTCCACGCCGCGGCGTAGGCCGCCGAGCGACAGTCCACGATCACGCCGTCGGCGGCGAGCGCGTTCAGCACCGGGGTCAATCGCGGTTTCCACCACGCACCGAGCTTGCCGGTGTCCGGCAGCGCGGTCCCCATACTCAGGCGGTAGGCGGGAATGCGATCGGTGGGTCGCACCGCGCCCCACAGTGCGGAGATCACGAGCAGCGACGCATCGGCGACCTCGCGGGCCTCGGGGGCGAGGGAGCTGACATCCAGCGCGTCGTAGAGCACCCCCGCATAGACGTCGGGGGCGGGCGCGGCAGGTGCGGTCGCGAGTTCACGGTTGCGGGCGACGTCGTCCGCGAGCGACGGCCCCACACCCAGGATCTCTAGGGCGTCCGGGCGTTCGCTGACCTCGGCGAGGTGCTCTGCCAACACTGCGCGATCACGTGAGAGCTCGGGGAAGCTGAGTTCGGCGGGCATGACGGGATTCCCGGTCGCGGGCGCGGTCTTGGACTCGGAGGGAGGCAGCAAAATCAGCACCCCACGAGTGTAGAGGGACAGGTGGGCCTGTGAGCCGGGTTCTGTGCCGCGGGCGGTTACCCGCACCGCGGTGACGACCATCCATCTAGACCGTGCGTTGCCGCACGGCTCGAGCAGCCTACCCGGACGCTCGGGCGAGCAGCCCTCGAACGCGCCCTGCATGGCCTTGCTCCGGACGGGGTTTACCGAGCCGCGCCGGTCACCCGGCGCGCTGGTGGTCTCTTACACCACCTTTTCACCCTGACCCGCTCGCGGCGGGCGGTCTGTTTTCTGTGGCACTGTCCTGCGGGTTACCCCGAGTGGGTGTTACCCACCGTCCTGCTCTGCGGAGCCCGGACTTTCCTCGAGACGCCGTCGTTCACGACGACGCCGCGCGGTCGCCCGGCCCACCTGTCCGCCGTCGATCCTACCGCGCCGCCGGGCCACCCGACGCTCAGCGCCTGGCACCTCTGGCGCGGGGCACCCGAGTCAATGCGAGCGGCCGATGAGGAGCGGGCCGCGCAGTTCAGGACCGGACGCGCGCGAACCCGGGCTCAGACCAGGAGCAGCGCGGAACACTCGGGGCACTGGGGCACGGTCTGCGCCGGAGTATTCGTCAGCGCCGCGGCGTCGGCGGGGCTCAACCGGGTGCCGCACGCCCCGCACGTTCCGTTCTCGAAGCGTGCGACGGCGATCCGGCCTCCCCCGCGGGCGGTGCGCAGGCCGTCGTAGCGGTTCAGCAGGGCGGGATCAGTGAACTCCGATACACGCGTGGAGCGCTCCGCGGTCAGCCGCGCGTGCTCCTTTTTGAGCCGGGAAAGCTCCGCATCCCGCTCGGCCACCGCCGCGCGGGCCTCGGCGTCCGCGGCGCGCAACAGGGGCAGCTTCCGGTCCCGGTCCGCGGTGACCTCCTCGGCGTGGTCCATGGCCTGCAACTGCGCGTCCTCGGCCCGTCCGCGCTGCGCGGTGAGGGTGTCGATCTCGTGCTGGATGCCCATGAGGTCCTTGGCGGAGCCGCCGTGGTTGAGCCGCTCGGTGTCCTTGTCGATCCGGTCCTGGATCCGGGTGACCTCCCGCTCCGCCTCGGCCACCGCCCGCTCGGCCTCCTGCTGGGCGGTCTCGAGGGCGCGGGCCGCCGCGATCGCCTGCGTCCGCCGGGCCATGAGGGAAGCCACCCGCTCGGAGGTCTGCAACTCCTTGGCCCGGGCCATCACGGTGAGCAACCGGGAGTCCACGGACTGGAGTTCCAACAGGGCGGGAAGGGCCGAGCGGGGCGAGGTCATGGCGTTCTCCTGGGGTGCGGCTGGTTGAGTGCGGTGGTAGGCCCGCGTGTGCTTCAGGTCCCGGGCGTGTCGATCCGGAAGTCCCACGGATCGGTGCGCAGCGAGCTGACGGAGGTCTCCACGGCGAATCCCCGCCGCTCGAGTTCGTGCCGCAGGTCCTCGGCGGCCCACGGCAACCACAGGGCCTCGCTCGCGGAGTGGGCGGCGTCGATCAGCGCAGGGGTGCCCGATCCCCCGGGGCCCAGGGCGGCTTCCCGCGCTTCGGAGGCCGGGTGGTGGCGCAGGTCCGCGGTCACGAACACATCCGCCCCGTGGGCCCGGACCTCGTCGAAGAGGGAGTCCCCAGAGCCCCCGCACACCGCCACGGTGCTCACGGGTCGCTCGGGATCGCCGGCCACGCGCAGGCCCTGCGCCGTGGGCGGGATCCGCTGCGCGAGTCGGTCCGCGAGTTCGCGCAGCGTCACCGGCGTGGTCAGGGTCCCCACCCGACCCAGCCCCGCGCGGGGGTCCGTGTCGTGCGGGACGAGCGGAGCGGCGTCGTCGGGAGAGACACCGCACGCCGCGATCAGCGCGTCCGACACGCCCCGGCGCGCGGAGTCCGCGTTCGTGTGGCAACACAGCAGGGCGCAGCGGTTCTCGATGAGGTCGTGGATCGCGCGGCCCTTGAACATGTGCGCGGCCACCGACGTGACCCCGCGCAGCAACAGCGGGTGGTGGGTCAGCAACAGGTCCGCGCCCCTGGAGACGGCCTCGTCCACGACGGCGGCCACGGGATCCACCGCGAAGAGGATCCGCCGGATCGGCTGCTCCGCCCGCCCCGTGACGAGCCCGGACGCGTCCCAGTCCTCCTGCAACGGGAAGGGCCACAGAGTGTCCGCGGCGGCGAGCACGTCCTCGAGCGTGGGCGGGGCGTCGGACGGGCGTTCGGTGCTCATGGCCTCATCCTAGGAGTTCGCGCTGGGCGAGCGGCGGGAATCTTCTGGCGCGTCACGCGTTGTACTGGGCATGACTTCATCGACACCGCAGACGTTCGTGCTGGCCGGTGGCTGCTTCTGGTGCCTGGACGCCGTCTACCGCAGGGTGCGGGGCGTGCAGGGGGTGCGCAGTGTGTACACGGGAGGGCACACGGACCACCCCGACTACGAGTCCGTGTGCTCGGGCACCACGGGCCACGCCGAGGCCGTGGAGGTCACGTTCGATCCCTCCGTGGTTCCCGCCGACGTGATTCTGGACCTGTTCTTCACGGGCCACGACCCCACCACGCTCAACCGCCAGGGCTACGACGTGGGCACGCAGTACCGCTCCGCCATGTTCCCCGCCGACGACGAGCAACGGCACCTCTTCGAGGCCGCGATCTCCCGGGCGCAGACACTGTTCGACGATCCCGTGGTGACCACCATCGAGCCGCTCGGGCCCGTGTACGAGGCAGAGGACTTCCACCAGGACTTCTACGGGAACCAACCATTCAACGGCTACTGCCAGGTGATCATCAACCCCAAGCTCGCGAAGGTGCGCCAACATTACGCCGTGTGGCTGAACGACTGAGCCGCCACCCGGGCCACAGATACGCTGGGAAAGATTCTGTGCGGGGACCGGCACGTGTGCCATGCCCCGCGGACCGACTGAACAGGAGACATGTCATGGGCAAGATCTACAACGACGTCACCGAGGTCGTGGGAGGCACTCCCCTCGTCCGCCTGAACCACCTGGACAAGGACCTCCCCGGCAACGTGGCCGTGAAGCTCGAGTTCTACAACCCCGCTAACTCCGTGAAGGACCGGATCGGCAAGGCCATCGTGGATGCCGCCGAGGCCTCCGGCCAGCTCAAGCCCGGTGGGACGATCGTGGAGGGCACCTCCGGTAACACGGGCATCGCCCTGGCCATGGTGGGTGCTGCCCGCGGGTACAAAGTCATCCTGACCATGCCCGAGACCATGTCCACCGAACGCCGGGTCATGCTGCGCGCCTACGGTGCGGAGATCGTGCTGACCCCGGGTGCCGACGGCATGCGCGGCGCCGTGGACAAGGCCCAGGAGATCGTGGACTCCTCGGACAACGCGATCCTCGCGAGCCAGTTCGCCAACCCCGCCAACCCCCAGGTGCACTACGAGACCACGGGTCCCGAGATCTGGAACGACTCCGACGGCGCCGTGGACGTCTTCGTGGCCGGTATCGGCACGGGCGGGACCATCTCCGGCGCGGGCAAGTACCTGCGCGAGCAGAAGCCGGACATCCGGCTCGTGGCCGTGGAGCCCTCCGACTCCCCGCTGCTGACCGAGGGTAAGGCCGGCCCCCACAAGATCCAGGGTCTCGGCGCGAACTTCGTCCCGGACGTGCTCGACCGTGAGATCTACGACGACGTCTACGACGTCACCGTGGAGAACTCCGTGAAGTACGCCCGCGAGCTCGGCACCCAGGAAGGCATCCTGGGCGGCATCTCCTCGGGCGCCATCGTGTGGGCCGCCCTGCAAGAGGCCGCCAAGGAGGAGAACCGGGACAAGCTCATCGTCGCCGTGGTGTGCGATTTCGGTGAGCGCTACATCTCCACGATCCTGTACGAAGACATCCGGGGCTGATCCACTCGACCCGACCGTGCGGGTGTCCGGGATGCGCACCGCAAGTGAGGCGCACCCTGGGCACCCGTTCTTCACGGCGGGCGGCCCACCCCGGCACACCACGGAAGAGGAAACACACGTGAGCTTCTGGCGCAGACTCAACGAGGACCTCGACACGGCTCGGACGCACGACCCCGCGGCGCGGTCTAACCTGGAGATCGCTCTGAACTACTCGGGGCTGCACGCCATTTGGGCCCACAGGTTGTCCCACCGGTTGTGGCGCAACCCGGACCGCCGGTTGCTGGCGCGCACCGTGTCCCAGCTCGCCCGCTGGGCCACGGGCGTGGAGATCCACCCGGGCGCCACGATCGGTCGGCGCTTCTTCATCGACCATGGCATGGGTGTGGTGATCGGTGAGACCGCGGAGATCGGTGACGACGTGATGATCTACCACGGCGTGACCCTCGGTGGTCGCTCCTTGGAACCCGTCAAGCGTCACCCCACGATCCAGGACCGCGTGACCATCGGTGCCGGTGCCAAGATCCTGGGTCCCCTGACCGTGGGCCATGATTCCTCCGTGGGCGCCAATGCCGTGGTGGTCAAGGACGTCCCCGAGGACTCGATCGTGACCGGCATCCCCGGCAAGGTGCGCCGGCGCACCCCGGAGAAGCAGGAACCGCTCGTGGACCCCGCAACCTACATCGATCCCGCGATGTGGATCTGAAGCTGACTACCTGACGGGTTCGACGAGAACGGGCCGGGTCTCCACGTGGGGGCCCGGCCCGTTCTCGCTACCACCCCCTGTCTCGGGAGCGGTCGACGGTTCACGTGCTCAGGACACGACCTCGGAGCGGTCCCCGCTCCACAGCACGTGGAAGCTGGAGTCCGGGTCGTCGATGCGCTTGTACGTGTGGGCACCGAAGTAGTCCCGCAGGCCCTGGGTCAGGGCGGCGTTCAGCCGCGGGCGGCGCAGAGCGTCGTAGTACGCGAGCGCGGAGGAGAACACCGGGGCGGGGATGCCGCGTTCGACGGCGCGTGCCACCACGCGGCGCCACGACGGCAGTGCGTCCTCGATGGACGTGATGAATTCGGGCGCGAACAGCAGGTTCAACGGGGCCTTGTCCCCCTGGTAGGCGGCCATGATCACGTTGAGCAGTTCGGCGCGGATGATGCAGCCGTTGCGCCATAGGCTCGCGATGGTCGCGAGGTCCAGCTGCCAACCGTACTCCCGCCCGGCCATGGTGAGCATGTCCAGGCCCTGCGCGTAGGACACGAGCTTGGACGCGTACAGCGCCTTGCGCACGTCCTCCACGAACCCGGGGTCCTTCACGACGTCCTCGGTGGTGTCCCCGATGCCGGCGGGCAGCACCTCTTGGGCCTCCTTGCGCATCACGGGCTCGGAAGACGACAGGGCGCGGGCGAACACCGACTCGGCGATCGCGGTGACCGGGGAGCCCAGTTCCAGGGCTTCCTGCACGGTCCAGCGGCCGGTGCCCTTCTGACCCGCGGCGTCCGCGACGACATCGATGAAGGGCTTGCCCGTCCGGGAGTCCACCTGACGCAGCACCTGCGCGGTGATCTCGATGAGGTAGGAGGACAGCTCGGTGGTGTTCCATTCCTCGAACACGTCCGCCTGCTCGGCGGGCTCCAGTCCGGCCACGGAACGCAGCAGCTCGTGCGCCTCACCGATGACCTGCATGTCCGCGTACTCGATGCCGTTGTGCACCATTTTCACGAAGTGACCCGCGCCGTCAGTGCCGATCCACGCGCAGCACGGAGTGCCGTCGTCCGCCTTGGCGGAGATGTCTTCGAGCATGGGGCCCAGGCTCTTGTAGGACTCCTCGGAACCACCCGGCATGATGGACGGGCCGTTGAGGGCGCCCTCCTCACCGCCGGAGACACCCACGCCCACGAAGTGCAGGCCCTTCTCTGCGCACTCGCGCTCACGACGCCGCGTGTCCTGGAAGTAGGAGTTGCCACCGTCGATGATGATGTCGCCCTCGTCCAGCAGCGGGGTCAGCTGCTCGATCACGGAATCCACGGGCGCGCCCGCCTTGACCATGATCAGCACGCGGCGCGGCTTCTCGAGGGAATCGACGAGCTCCTCCATGGTCTCGGTGGGGATGAAGTTCCCCTCGGAACCGTGCTCCTCCATGAGGGCCGTGGTCTTGCCCTCGGAACGGTTGTGCAGGGCCACGGTGTACCCGTGGTGCGCGAAGTTACGGGCCAGGTTGGCGCCCATCACGGCCAGGCCGGTGACGCCGATGTGAGCTTTCTTTTCTGCTGCCATGGTCCCTAGCCTACGCATCTGCCCTGTGGGGTTGCAGCGATTGCCGCCTGTTCCCCCGGACACGCTCGGACATGCAGAAATCCCCGGGACTTGAGTCCCGGGGATTTCTCGAAGTGGTGGAGACCGACGGAATCGAACCGCCGTATCTGTCACGCCCGAAAGCGATCTAGCGCACCAGCGTCCCCTCAAGCAAGACACGTCACCGAGTGCGTTTGCATTATCAGCTTAACGCATCGTGACCGCGCGGTGTCAAACGCGACGCCGAACGGGGAACCTCTCGTGGTCAACATCACACGCGGACTCGTGCATCGTGTTGGGCCCCGCCGTGACCTGCGGGTAGGCTGATCCGCAATCGGGTGCTGGCAGCTGGTCCAGTCGTGCCCACCCGATCCCGGGCCTTTAGCTCAGCTGGTAGAGCGCCACGTTTACACCGTGGATGTCATCGGTTCGATCCCGGTAGGGCCCACCACACGTACGACGAACGGACGTCAAGCCCGTCGCGCCGGGGTCGCGGCATGGCCCCGGCCTATCTCCTAGGTCGAGCGATGCAGGTCTACTGAGACGGTGGGGACTCTCCGAGCACATCGTGGACGGCGTCGTCGACACGAGTATCAACGGCACGTTCCTGAGCCCCGTGGCCGCAGTGATCGCTGGCAGCATCGAACTCGCACAGGTGCGCAAGGCGCATCTCAGGGCGATCTTCGCAGGACCCGGAGGGAACCTTCCGGTCCCTCACGCCACGGGCGGGCGCCACATCCCGATCGCGGGGACCGTCCCGCGGGACGGCACCGGTCCCCGGGAGATGAACCCGAAACGCGAGTAGAAGGGCACGAGGTCCAGCGAGGAGGCCTCCAGGTACACCCCAGTGTGCTCGCGGTCGATGTGGGCGAGCCGTTCGTTGAGCAGCATGCTCCCCACTCCCGTCCGCTGCAGATCGGGCAGGGTCCCCACGGCCTTGAGGTACCAGTGCGGGGTGGCTGGATGCTGGCGGTGGGCCAGGAACTCGGTCGCAAGGGCATCCGGGAGGCGATCACGGAACACCCGCGCGTAGGCCAGCAGACCCGGAAGCATCCGAGGGATCGAGACCTTGCTTCCGGGGGCCTCCCACAGGGCCACGCCCAACGGACGCTCCTCACCCCGCCGCTCGGCGAGATACGCGTGGCCGCCCGCCTGCAGGGTCTCCCGCACGATGCGCTCCCACAGGACGGTCAGGGACCCGATCACGTCACCGGGCGGGAGCAGACCCACCACGTGGGGGTCCACCGAGAACGCCCGGGCCAGGGTCGCGGCGGCGCGCTGTGTGTCCGCGGCGGCCGCGGGGAGGATGTCGATCTGCTGCGCGGCGTCGTGGTCGGCGCCCTGAGTCGTCTGCACAACCAGAGAGTAACAGCACGCCCCTAAGAGCGGGCCGGGTGCCGAACCCGTCCATGACGTGCTCGTTCACCCGGCAGGCAAAGGACGTGCGACGCTCAGAGAAGTCGCGGCTGCGTGGGCGTCTCCGCCGGTTTCTTGGCCCGACGACGCCGCGTCGGAGCGGCCTTTTTCGGTGCCGTGTCGTCCTCGGGGGCCTCCGCGGCAGTGTCCTCCGACGCCGCGTCCGTGCCCTGCGCGGGGCGCCGGCCCGAGCGACGTCGTACGCCACCGTTGGTTCCCGGACCCGCAGCGGGAGGAACGAGGGTCTGCTGACCCGCGAGCTCCGCCTGCTGATCGCGCAGCACGTTGATCGCGCGCTCAAAGTCCTCGAGGTCGTCGAACGCCTGGTACACGGACGCGAACCGCAGGTAGGCCACGACGTCCAGGCGGCGCAGGGGCGGGAGGATGGACAGGCCCACGTCGTGCGCCTCGACCTCCGCACTGCCCGAGGCCCGGATGGATTCCTCGACCTCCTGGGCGAGCATCGCGAGGTCGTCCTCGCTGACGGGGCGACCCTGACATGCCTTGCGCACGCCGTTGACGATCTTCTGGCGGTCGAACGGTTCGGTCACCCCCGAGCGCTTGATCACCGAGATGGTCGTGGTCTCGAGCGTGGAGAAGCGTCGGCCGCACTCGGTGCACCGGCGGCGTCGGCGGATGGATGTGCCGTCGTCCGAGGTGCGCGAATCCACCACCTTGGAGTCGTTGTGCCGGCAGAACGGGCAGTGCACGGCTCAGCCTTCCCGGCCCGGTGCGGCGGCCTCGGAGCGGATCGTGACGGCGCGGCCGTGCGCGGGCAGATCCTCGGTGTCCGCGAGCGCCACGATGTCGTCCTCGAGCTGCGCGAGCGCCTTCTTGCTGTACTCGATGACCTGCACGGCTTTCATGAACGACGCCGCCTGCAGTCCCGAGTTGAACACCGCGGTCCCGCCCGTGGGCAGCACGTGGTTGGAACCGGCGGCGTAGTCCCCGAGGGGCACGGGACTGTACGGGCCCACGAAGATCGCGCCAGCGTTGCGCACTCGCGCGGCCACCGCGGCGGCGTCCCGCGTGTGGATTTCGAGGTGTTCGGCGGCGTACGCGTCCGCAACCGCCACGGACTGGTCGAGGTCGTCCGTGAGCACGACCCCGGACTGGGGTCCGCCCAGTGCCGTGGCGATCCGCTCACGGTGTTTGGCGGCGGGCACCTGGACCGCGAGCTGCTCCTCGACCGCCCGGGCCAGGTCCTCGGAATCGGTGATCAGCACGGACCCCGCGGCGGGATCGTGTTCGGCCTGCGAGATGAGGTCCGCGGCCACGAACCTCGGATCCGCGGAGTCGTCGGCGAGCACCGCGATCTCGGTGGTGCCGGCCTCGGCGTCCACGCCCACCACGGAGCGCAACTGCCGCTTGGCCATGGCCACGAAGATGTTGCCCGGGCCGGTCACGGTGTTGACGGGTTCCAGGACGTCCTCACCATCGGTGATTCCGTAGGCCAAGGCGGCGAGCGACTGCGCGCCGCCTACGGCCCACACCTCGTCCACACCGAGCAGACCGGCCGCGGCCAGGATCACGGGGTGGGGCAGTCCGTCGAAGTCCTTCTGGGGCGGCGAACACAGCACCACGGATTCCACGCCCGCGGCCTGGGCCGGCACGACGTTCATGACAACCGAGGACGGGTACACGGCCAACCCACCGGGGATATAGAGCCCTGCGCGACGCACCGGGGTCCACCGGTGGCGCAGGACGGCACCGGGGGCGACCTCCACGCTCACGTCCTGCGGCCGCTGCGCCCGGGCGAAGGCGCGCGTGCGCTCGATCGCGGACTCCAGTCCGTGGCGCACCGCGGGGTCGAGTTCGGCCACCGCGCGCTCGATCTGCTCGGGCGCCACCCTGATCCGCTGCTGGTCCACGCCGTCGAACGTGAAGGCGAGATCCCGCAGCGCCTGCGCGCCACGGGAGCGGACGTCCTCGATGATCGAGCGGACGCTGTCCTCCGCCTCAGCGACCGACGACGCCGCTTGGCGCGGCACCGCCGCACGCAGCTCGTTCCAGTCCAGGTGCCGTCCCCGCAGGTCGATGACCCGCAGGTGGGAACCAGTGGTCGCCGGGGATGCGGATTCAAGGCTGTACTCACTCACCCGCCCAGTCTACAATCGCGCCCCGCGCGGACCGCTCGGGCAACACCCGCACACGGCTAGAACCCACGCACCGTGCATTCCGAGGTCACGCAGCGTCAAGTCCGACGCCGCGCGGCGGCCCGGGCAGCGTCGCGCAACTACCCGTGCGGCGTCGAACCGCGGCCCGTTCGACGCCGCCCGTTCACGAGCGCCCGGTGACGAGCGCCCGGTGCCGCGTCGTCACGCCTCGAGGCAGGCCGGGCCCAGGAGGACCTTGAGGTCACCGAACAGGGCCGGCGACGGGTTGACCCGGTACTCGGGGCCCAGGCGCATGACCTGGACGCTGCGATGCGTGTCCAAGTGGATCCGCACTTCCGAGTCCCCCTTGTGATTGCGCAGCACCTCCCCGATCCGGCGGATCACGGCCTCCGTGGCCCGGTGCTCGGGCAGGGCCACGCACACGGGTCCCGAGGAACCATCCACGCTCAACTCGGGCACCGTGAGTTCCTGGGCGGAGATGGAGATGGAACCGTCGTCGCGGCGCTGCATACGGCCCTTGATCACGCAGATCAGGTCCTCGGCAAGGACCCCGGCGATGGGCGCATATGCCTTGCCGAAGAACATGATCTCGATGGATCCCGAGCGGTCCTCGAGCTCCACGCGCGCGTACGCGTTGCCGGACGACTTCGCGATCCTGCGGGACAGGGACGTGATCATCCCACCCACGGTAATCACCGCACCGTCGGGACGGGTGTTCTCCTCGGTGAGCAGCGAGGCGATCGCGGTGTCCGTGTACTGGCCCAGGGCGTCGTCGAGCCCGCGCAGGGGATGGTCGGAGACGTAGAGACCGAGCATCTCGCGCTCGAACGCCAGCAGATCCTTGCGCTCCCACTCGGGGACCTCCGGGACCTCCACGGAGAACGTCTCCTGCTCGGCGTCGTCGGCGCCGCCCATCGCGAAGATGTCGAACGTGAACTCGCCGTTGTCCTCCTTCTTCTTCTGCGCGACGACGTCCTCCACGGCTTGCTCGTGGCACATCACCAGGCTGCGGCGCGTGTGACCCAACTGGTCGAACGCACCGGCCTTGATCATGGACTCGATGGTGCGCTTGTTGCACACCACGGCCGGGACCTTGGCCAAGAAATCGGTGAAGGACGTGAACTTGCCCTGCTCGGTGCGCGCGTCCACCATGGCCTGCACCACGTTGGACCCCACGTTGCGCACCGCGCCCATGCCGAAGCGGATGTCGGTGCCCACCGGGGTGAAGTTCAGTTCGGACTCGTTGACGTCCGGGGGCAGCACCGTGATCCCCATGTGGCGGCACTCGGTCAGGTACATGGCGAGCTTGTCCTTGTCGTCACCGACCGAGGTGAGCAGCGCGGCCATGTACTCGGCCGGGTAGTGCGCCTTGAGGTACGCCGTCCAGTAGGACACGAGCCCGTAGGCCGCGGAGTGCGCCTTGTTGAACGCGTAGTCCGAGAACGGCAGCAGGATGTCCCACAGCGCCTTGATCGCGTCTTCGGAGTACCCGCGGTCGATCATCCCCTGGTGGAAGCCCTGGTACTGCTTATCCAGCTCCGCCTTCTTCTTCTTGCCCATGGCGCGGCGTAGGATGTCCGCCTGACCCAGGGAGTAGCCGGCCACCTTCTGGGCGATCGCCATGACTTGCTCCTGGTACACGATCAACCCGTACGTGGTGCCCAGGATCTCCGACAGCGGTTCCGCGAGCTCCGGGTGGATCGGCGTGATCTCCTGCGCGCCGTTCTTGCGCAGCGCGTAGTTGGTGTGCGAGTTCGCACCCATGGGCCCGGGGCGGTACAGCGCGATGGTCGCGGAGATGTCTTCGAAGTTGTCAGGGCGCATCAGTTTGAGCAGCTGACGCATGGGCCCGCCGTCCAACTGGAACACCCCGAGGGTGTCACCGCGCGCGAGCAAGTCGTAGGAACCGGCGTCGTCGATCGGCAGGTGCTCGAGGTCCAGGACGAACCCGTCCCGGTTGAGCGTGATGTTCTCGAGGGCATCCGAGATGATCGTGAGGTTGCGCAACCCCAGGAAGTCCATCTTGATCAGCCCCAGCCCCTCGCACGTGGGGTAGTCGAACTGGGTGATGACCTGCCCGTCCTGCTCGCGGCGCATCAACGGGATGATGTCGATCAGCGGGTCCGAGGACATGATCACACCGGCCGCGTGCACACCCCACTGGCGCTTGAGCCCCTCGAGGCCCTGGGCGGTCTCGAAGACCTTCATGGACTCGGGGTCGTCCGCGAGGATCTCGCGCAGCTCCCCCGCCTCGTCGTAGCGCTTGGCGTCCTGGTCGTAGACGTCCTGCAGGGAAATGCCCTTGCCCATGACGTCCGGCGGCATGGCCTTGGTCAACCGCTCCCCCATGGAGAACGGGTAGCCCAGCACGCGGGAGGAGTCCTTGAGCGCCTGCTTGGCTTTGATGGTGCCGTACGTGACGATCATGGCCACGCGCTCGTCGCCGTACTTCTCGGTCACGTAGTGGATGACCTCGGAGCGGCGGCGATCATCGAAGTCGACGTCGAAGTCGGGCATGGACACGCGGTCCGGGTTGAGGAAGCGCTCGAAGATCAGCCCGTGCTGCAACGGGTTGAGCTCGGTGATGCGCATGGCGTACGCGACCATGGACCCCGCACCGGAACCACGGCCCGGACCCACGCGGATCCCGTTGTCCTTGGACCAGTTGATGAAGTCCGCGACCACCAGGAAGTAACCGGGAAAGCCCATCTGGATGATGATCTTCTTCTCGTACTCGGCCTGCTCGCGGACGTCGTCCGGGATGCCCCCGGGGAAGCGGTAATGCAGCCCTTTCTCGACCTCCTTGATGAACCACGAGGTCTCGTCCTCGCCCTCCGGGGTGGGGAAACGCGGCATGTAGTTCGCGGAGGTGTCGAAGTCCACCTCGCAGCGCTCGGCGATCTCCAGGGTGTTGTCGCACGCCTCCGGGAAGTCCCGGAAGAGCTCGCGCATCTGTTCCGGGGACTTGAGGTAGAACTCGTCAGCGTCGAACTTGAACCGCTTGGGGTCCTGCAACGTGGAACCGGACTGCACGCACAGCAACGCGGCATGGGATTTGGCGTCCTCCGCGTGCGTGTAGTGCAGGTCGTTGGTGGCCACGAGCGGCAGGTTGAGCTCTTTGGCGAGCTTGAGCAGGTCCTGCGTGACCCGCTTCTCGATCCCGAGCCCGTGGTCCATGAGTTCGCAGTAGAAGTTCTCTGCGCCGAAGATGTCCCGGAACTCGGCGGCCGCCTGCACGGCCTGGTCGTACTGACCCAACCGCAAGCGGGTCTGCACCTCACCGGACGGGCAGCCCGTGGTGGCGATCAGACCCTTGCCGTACTGGTTGAGCAGTTCACGGTCCATACGCGGCTTGTACAGCTGACCCTCGAGCGACGCCTTGGTAGACGCGCGGAACAGGTTCTGCATGCCCTCGCTCGTCTGCGCGAGCAGGGTCATGTGGGTGTAGGCACCGGCGCCCGAGACGTCGTCGCGCCCGCCGTCCGCGAACTTCACGCGGGAACGGTCCTGCCGCGCGGTGCCCGGGGTCAGATAGGCCTCCACACCGATGATCGGCTTAATCCCCGCGGCGCGCGCCTTGTTCCAGAAGTCGAACGCCCCGAAGACGAAGCCGTGGTCCGTGGTGGCCAGGGAGTCCATGCCCAACCGGTGGCATTCCTCGAAGAGGTCGGTCAGGCGCGCGGCACCGTCCAACATGGAGTACTCGGTGTGCACGTGGAGATGGGTGAAGCCTTTTTTGCCGGTCGCCGAAGTCACCGCCCCAGTCTAGGACCCCGCACCGACCCGCTGAGGGTGGACGCGGTGGAGATCCGTCACAGCTGCGGGCCGCCCTCCCGCAGCGTCTCCACGGCATAGGCGAGATCCGCGGGATAGGGGCTCGTGTACTCCACGTCCTCCCCCGTGTCGGGGCTCGTGAACCCGAGCCGCGTGGCGTGCAACCACTGCCGCGTGAGCCCCAGCCCCGCGGACAGCGCGGGATCCGCCCCGTACGTGAGATCCCCGCAGCACGGGTGCTGCAGGGCGTTGAAGTGCACGCGGATCTGGTGGGTGCGCCCGGTCTCCAGGTGCACCTCCACGAGGGACGCCCGCCCGAAGGCCTCGAGCACCTCGTAATGGGTCACGGAACGGCGACCGTCCTGCAGCACCGCGAAGCGCCACTCGTGTCCCGGGTGCCGCCCGATCGGGGCGTCGATGGTTCCCTTGAGCGGATCCGGGATGCCCTGGACCACCGTGTGGTAGACCTTGGTGACCGTGCGCTCCTTGAAGGCGCGCTTGAGCACCGTGTAGGCGTTCTCGTCGCGGGCGACGACCATGAGCCCGGAGGTCCCCACGTCCAGGCGGTGCACGATCCCCTGCCGCTCGGGAGCCCCCGAGGTCGCAATCGTGATCCCGGCTCCGGCCAGCGCCCCGGCCACGGTGGGTCCCTTCCACCCGGGCGAGGGGTGCGCGGCAACCCCTGCGGGTTTGTCGATCACCACGTAGCCCGGGTTCACGTGCACGAGGCGCAGATCCGGCACATGCTGCGCGGCGATGCGGTGGGGGTCCTCGGGCACCGGGACCTGGACCGTGTAGGTCTCGGCCGCACCCACCCTGTGGGACTTGGGCGCGGGCCGCCCCCGGAAGCTCACCCGCTCCTCGGCGCACAACTGTGCCGCCGCCGAACGGGACAAACCCGTCCAGGCGGCCACGGCGGCGTCGAGCCGGGAACCTTCCTGCTCGGCCGTGGCCGTGAACCGCTCGCTTACGTACTCGGGTTCGGAACCGGTGGGGCGGGTGTGCTCAACGGCCACGGGGCACCTCCATCTGGCGATTGGTCATGATCAGCACGAGAATCAGCACCACGCCCACGACCACCCCGCAATCGGCCACGTTGAAGATCGCGAAGCGGGGCACCGCGATGAAGTCCACCACGTGTCCGTGCGCGAAGGAGGGCTCCCGGAACAACCGGTCGGTGAGATTGCCCGCGGCACCGCCCAGGACCAGTCCCAGGGCGAGCGCCCACAGCGGGTCCCGCACCCGGCGCAGGTTCCACAGGATCGCAACGATCACCACGGCCATCACGATCGTGAAGACCCACGTGACGTTGGAACCGAGGGAGAACGCCGCGCCGCTGTTGCGGATGTGTTCCCACCACAGCAGGCCGGGGATCACGGGGTACTGCCGGCCGATCGGGAGGTTCTCCACGACCCACAGCTTGCTGAGCTGGTCCGCCGCGTACCAGGCCGCGGCCACGAGCAGGGATATGACGAGGCAGCGGCGGCCCACCCGGGAGGTCCCGGGGGCCGCCGCCGCGTCAGGGGTGTGTTCCGTCACCGGCGCTTACTTGGTGCCCGTGCGCTTGGTGGTCGCGGAGACGGGAGCGTCAGCGGGCTCGAGCGACCCGGTGTTGGCGAGATCGTTCAGCTGGGCGTTGAGGAAGCTCTTGAGGTTGCCGCGGTAGTCCTCCTCGAAGCTGCGCAGCTGCGCCACGGAGGCCTCGAGGTCCACCTTCTCGCGCTCGAGTGAGGACAGGGTCTCCTCCTTGGTGCGCTTGCCGTCCGCCACGAGCTGGTCCGCTTGCGCGCGGCCCTCGGTGATCAGGCGCTCACGCTCGGCCTGGCCCTGCGAGACGTAGTCGTCGTGCAGCTTCTGCGCCATGGCGAGCACCGCGGCCGCGGACTCGGCGGACTCGGTGGTCGGGACGTTCTGCGTCGCAGCAGGCTGGGCGGCGGCCGACGACGTCGTGCCCGCGCTCGGAGCGACCGTCGCGGCGGTGCTCGAGGACTGCTCGTCCGTCACGCGCACGGGCTCGGACACCGTGGTCGTCTCGGAGGTCTCGGTCACCGAGGCGGCCGGAGTCGCCGTGGTCTCCTGGACGTCCTCGGTGGACTGCGAGACCGCGGAGGTCTCCACGGCGGACTCCTCGGGGCGCCCACCCAGGGTCTCGACCTGCTTGCGCAGGGCGTCGTTCTCCTGGTTGAGGCGACGCAGCTCCACGACGATCTCGTCGAGGAAGTCGTCCACCTCGTCCTGGTCGTAGCCCTCACGGAACTTGGTGGGTTGGAAGCGCTTGTTGATGACGTCTTCGGGTGTCAAAGCCATGAGATGTCCTCACTCCTCTAGATGAATTGAACCGCTCGGATGGTGACCGTGCGCGGTGGTGACTGCCGCCGTTGCGCGGTGAATTCTGGCCCAGGATACAGCCGCGTGGCCGCGCCCGGGGCACGGACCGCTCAGCCGCGCAGCAGGAAACCGGCCAGGACGGTCTGCAGGATGCTGACGGCGAAGACCAGGATCAGGAACCCCAGGTCCAGCGCCACCCCGCCGAAGCGCAGCGGCGGCACGAGCCGGCGCAGCGCCTTCATGGGGGGATCGGTCAACGAGTAGATCGTGGACGCCGCCACGAGCGCCATGCCCTTGGGACGCCAGCCGCGCGCGAACATCTGTACCCAGTCCAGCACGAGGCGGCCCAACAGGGCGATGTAGAGCACGTGGACCGCGAGGTAGACGATCGACAGCACCAGGCCCATGCTCAGCCCTCGACCCGCTGGACCGAACCGGTATCCTCGTCGATCTCGTCCGAGTGGCCCTGGTCCAGGACCTCCACGAAGGACGGGGTCAGCAGGAACACCTTGGCGGTGACCCGTTCGATGGACCCGTGCAGGGCGAAGACCAGCCCCGCGGCGAAGTCCACGAGACGCTTGGCCTCGGCCTCACCCATGTCGGAGACGTTCATGATCACCGGTGTGCCGTCCCGGAACGCCTCACCGATGGATTTGGCGTCGTTGTACGACCGGGGGTGCACAGTGGTGATGGTGCGCAATTCGTTGTCGTCCTCTCGGGAACTGGGAGCCCGCTTGATGGGGGTCACGGGGGCTCGGTACTCGGGGGACCGGCGGGCCATGGAGGTGCTGCCGGTCTCGCTCACCGCAGTCGTGGAACCGCTCGAGGCGTGCTGGGGGGTGTCCCGAGGGCGGGGGGTTTCTTCGGAGTGGTACTCGTCGTCGCTCTCGGCCAGCCCGAGATAGACCATGGTGCGACGCAGCGCTCCGGCCATATTCTCTCCTCAATCACAGAACGGACCGACTCAGGTCGGCCCGCATGTCGTCCGTCCTTACGCTACCGCACGGCGGGCCGCGGCCCGAGAACATCCGAACCGATCCGCACGTGCGTGGCCCCCGCGGCCACGGCTGCTTCGAGGTCCGCGCTCATGCCCGCGGAGATCGCCCGCGCGTCCGGGAATTCCCGCTGCACATCCTGGGAAAGCTTCCACAGTGTCTCGAAGGCCTCACGGGGTTCGGCGCCCAACGGGGCCACCGCCATTACACCGCCCACGCGCAACCCCTCGGTCCCCTCGAGCGTCCGCGCGAGCTCCAGGACGGTGTCCGGGTGCGCTCCCCCGCGGTGGCCGTCCGGCTCGGCAACCGGGTCCAGGTTGACCTGCACGAGACACGGCAGATCGACGTCGTCGCACGGGGCGGGCCGCGCGTCCCCCGCGAGGGCCGCGTTGCGGTGCGAACGCACCGCCTTGCCGAGCGCGGTGACGAGCGAGGGTCGGTCCACGGAATGCACCCAGGACGCGTACTTGACCACGTGCTTGGCCTTGTTGGACTGCAACTGACCCACGAAGTGCCACGCGGGAGGACTCACGGGAGGCTCCTGCCGGGCGAGGGTCTCGGCGACCTCCGCGGCCTTGGGCCCGGCCTCCTGGTCCTTGTTCTCCCCCACCGCGCGCACGCCGAGTTCCCGCAGGCGCAGGACGTCCTGCGCGGGGAAGAACTTGGTCACGACCACGAGCGAGGGCAGCTCGCCCCCTCGGGCGCGCTCGGGTGCGCGGTCCTCGGCCGCGCGCAGGATCCGTTGGCGCACCGCGGACAACCGCTGCGCGAGTTCCGCGGTGCGACCCGCGTCCTGCGGATCAGTGGTGTCCATTATGCGGTGCCCCTCCCGTTGCGGGCCCACACGAGCCCCGCCAATCGCTGCGGTGTGGTGTCCCGGCGGTACGAGTACAGCGCGCGGTGCTCGAGCGTGCACCAGGCCTTGCGATCCGTGCCTGCGGTCGCGACACTCACGCCCCGCTCACGCAGCAGCGCGTCCGCGGCACTCGGCAGGTCCAGGCCGGGGGTGCCCCACGCCGTGGTGGTCGCGATTCCGGGCAGCGCGGCCTCGGCCGCCTCGGCCATCTCCGCGGGTACCTCGTAGCAGTCCCCGCACACCGCGGGGCCGATCCACGCGGTGATCCCGGTGGCACCGCGGTCCTCGAGCGCGCCGACGGTGTGCTGCAGGACCCCGTCCAACAGACCCTTGCGGCCCGCGTGGGCCACCGCGAGGACCGGCGCCGCGGCGTCGTCGTCCGTGCGGCCCACGAAGACCACGGGAAGGCAGTCCGCCGTGAGGATCCCCAGGGGCGTGCCGTCCGTGCTCACGGCCGCGTCCGCCTCGGGGGCCTGTTCGGGGGCGTCGGTGCCCGTGGCGTCGTGCACGGTGGTGCCGTGCACCTGGTGTACGAACCGCACGCCGCGCGCCCCGGTGCCCAGCTCGCACTCCACCGTACGACGCCGCTGCCGCACCACCGCGGGATCGTCGCCCGTGTGCGTGGCCAGGTTGCCCTCGGTCGCGTCCGTGAACGCGATGCCCACGCCGTGGTGTTCACTGCGGAACCACATGCCGTTCTCCTTCCACTGCCGTGCCCCGCGCGGGCGCGGGACGTCGACGGGGTGGTCACCTCAGTGGTGACCACCCCGTACTGCACCCCGATCGGTGTTTGCGCTGCAGGGCGTTCACACTGCAGGGTGCTCGCGCGAACCCGTGCCGCCCGTGGGGGCACCGGCCCCGATATCAGTCCCCCGGAACGATGCACACCAGTGAACTCACCTGGTGCGCATCGCTGGACTCACTTCAGGAAGTCCGGGAAATCCAGGGAGTCCTTGCGGCCCGAGGAGTTCGTGGAGGACGGCGCGTCCGACTCGGCGGGCAGGTCCACGTCGAAGCCCGCGTCATCGGGGATGTCGTCGTCCTGGTTCTGCCGGGACGCGAACCCCGCGGCGGGTGCGCCGTAGGAGGAACCGCCGCGCTGAGGAGAGCGGCCCAGACCCGAGGGCCGGGACGCGTCCCCGCCGAAGGTCGCGCGGGTGTTCTCCGCCTGGCGCTGCGCGGGCGAGGAGTTGTTGGCGTTGGTCTCCTGCGAGACCGAGTCGAACCCGGCGGCGATGACCGTCACGCGGGCCTGGTCCCCCAGGGCGTCGTCGATCACGGCACCGAAGATGATGTTGGCCTCCGGGTGGGCGACCTCCTGCACGAGGCGCGCGGCCTCGTTGATCTCGAACAGACCGAGGTCTGAACCACCCTGGATGGACAGCAGTACACCGTGGGCACCGTCAATCGAGGCCTCGAGCAGCGGGGACGCGATCGCGAGCTCCGCGGCCTTCACGGCACGGTCCTCACCCTGGGCGGAGCCGATGCCCATGAGCGCGGAACCGGCACCCTGCATCACGGACTTGACGTCCGCGAAGTCCAGGTTGATCAGGCCCGGGGTGGTGATCAGGTCGGTGATGCCGGAGACACCGGACAGCAGTACCTGGTCCGCGGACTTGAAGGCGTCCAGCATGGACACGTTGCGGTCCGAGATGGACAGCAGGCGGTCGTTGGGGATCACGATGAGCGTGTCCACCTCGTCCCGCAGGGTCTCGATGCCGTTCTCGGCCTGGTTGGACCGGCGCCGACCCTCGAAGGTGAATGGGCGGGTGACCACACCGATGGTCAGCGCGCCGAGCGAGCGGGCGATGCGGGCCACGACGGGCGCGCCACCGGTACCGGTTCCGCCACCCTCGCCGGCGGTCACGAAGACCATGTCCGCGCCCTTGAGGACCTCCTGGATCTCCTCCTCGTGGTCCTCGGCGGCCTGGCGTCCCACGTCCGGGTTGGCGCCGGCGCCGAGACCGCGGGTCAGTTCGCGGCCAACGTCCAGCTTGACGTCCGCGTCCGACATCAACAGCGCCTGGGCGTCCGTGTTGATGGCAATGAACTCGACGCCGCGCAGACCTTCTTCGATCATGCGGTTGACGGCGTTGACACCGCCGCCGCCGATGCCGACCACCTTGATGACGGCCAAGTAGTTCTGGGGGGTTGAGGAGTCCATATGCACCTAACTCGCGTGGGCTTGCGGAACAAGGGATGTTCGATTGGGGGTAAAGCTTCAACCTTGAGGTGAAACTCGTGAGGTATTGACACCCGCGGGTGCAATATTCCGATCAGGGCAAGGATAACAACCCCGCCCGGTTCTCCGTATCATGCTCCCACGTGTTACCGGAGTTTGCCATAAATCCCCTGGTCACGCCCAACTTTGAAGTTTCAGGAACTGGTTGAACGATTCCGACCCCTTCTCACCGGACCACGGGGTGCAGTGGTGCGGACACGTCGATGAGCGTGGCGTCCTTGGTGGCGTCCGAGTTCACGAGGGCGGCCACGACCTGGGATTTCAGTTCGCTCTCCCCCGCGTCCCCCCACAGGACCTTCTTGCCGCCCTTGAGGGTCAGCTCCACAGTTGAGCCGGACGGGGCGTCGGCCGCGTCCACACGGGACAGCACATCCGCCGGCAGAGCGGCCAGGACCTCGGACACGTCGGTGAACTTCTGGGTGCTCAAGACACCCCGGCCACCCGCCACGAGGGGCACGTCCGGGCGCTGGGCGCGGGGCACCGTGCTGAGGGGTTTGCCCTCCGAATCAACGAGCACCAGGTTGGCTGCGTCCTCGACCACGGCCACCCCCACGCGTTCGTGCAGGTGCACCGTGATGGTGTGCGGGGGTCGCAACACCACGTCCACCGATTTCACTTGGGGGACGTCGCCGACCGAGTCCATGATCTCCTGCTTGGAGATCCGGGTCATGGGGACTCCCTCGTACCCGGCCAGGGCCTGCTCCACCGTGCGGGGGTCCGTGAGGGTCGCACCCTGCACGTCGATCGTGCGGGTCGCGAACAACGGCGAGAAGAAGACCACGAGCGCCAGCGCCGCGAGCACCACGAGGCTCAGCAGCAGTGCGAGCAGGCGGCGGCGCCGGGCGCGCCGATGCGGGCTCGGCGGGAACGGGACCACCGTCGTGGAGTCCTCGTCGGGCTCGACCGCGGTCTCCTCGGGTGCCTCCTCGGTGGCGCGAGCGGCCCGGCGCTGGGCCCGCCACGTCGAGAACCGTCCACCGGCACTCGGCACGGCCTCGAGTTCGTCCGTGGCCACACGCGTGACCTTGGCACCGCCGTGCACGCGGACGAGGGTCTGTTCGTCCGGGGCAACGCCCATCGCGTCCTCGGGCGCGCTGCCGCGGCCGCGCGCGGACCTCGACCCACCCGAGGACGCACCGGGCGTGCGTCCCCGCGATCCCCGACCCACGGCCGACGACCCCATTCCGGTGGGGCTCGACGTCGGGAACGGGAAATCCGCGTCCCACGGGGTCGAGGCGTCCGTCCCGGTCCCGGAGATGTCAGAGATGCCGGACGGGTCGGCGGTTCCGGACGGGTCGGCGGCGTCGCGCGCGGCGGCGTCGTCCGCGTCGAACGGAGCGCCGCCCACACGGGGCTGGTGCGGAGGGACGGAGCGTGCCATCAGCGCTGCGCCAACGCGGAGAGGATCCGCGGCCCGAGAGCGGTCACGTCACCGGCGCCGATCGTCATGATCACGTCCCCGGGACGCGCACGGGCCACCACGGTCTCGATCGCCTCCTCGGCGCTCGGGGTGGAGACCACCCGGTCGTCGGAGGCGTGTCCGGTGATCGCGGCGCCGGTGATCCCCGGCTGGGGTTCCTCGCGCGCGCCGAAGACGTCCGTGACGCACGCGAGGTCTGCGATCTCGAGGGCGCGGCAGAACGCCTCCGCGAACTCCCGGGTGCGCGAGTACAGGTGGGGTTGGAACACAGCGAGCACGCGGTGACCCTGGGCGACGTCGCGCGCGGCCGTGAGCGCGGCGGCGACCTCCGTGGGGTGGTGAGCGTAGTCGTCGAAGACCCGCACCCCGCCGTCCTCGCCCTTGGGGTCGAAACGCCGTGACGAACCGTGGAACGAGCCCAGGCCCTCGGCGAGCAGGTCCGGGTCCGCGCCCGCGGCGAGGCCCGCGGTGAACGCCGCCGCGGCGTCGGCCACGTTGTGCGCTCCAGGAACGGCGAGCGTGAGCGCCACGGTGCGCCGGGCGCCGTCGCGGTCGAACGTGAGCGTGCAGGACGAGCCCGTGCCGTGCGGCGTGGCGTCCGAGACGACGACGTCCGCGGCCGGGTCCTGCCCGTACGTGAGCACGGCCTCCCCGCGGTCCCGACGACGCCGCGCGAGCCGGTCCGCGCCCGGATCGTCCGCGCACGCCACGAGGGCCCCACCGGGGCGGATGGTGTCGCAGAACGCCTCGAACGCGGCGTAGAACGCTTCCGCGCTGCCGTAGTGGTCCAGGTGGTCCGGTTCCACGTTGGTGATGATTGCGATCCGCGGGTGGTAGGTCAGGAAGGAGCCGTCCGACTCGTCGGCCTCAGCCACGAACCAGTCGCCGGAACCGAAGCCCGCATTGGCGCCGAGATCCGGGACGTGGGCGCCCACGGCCCAGGACGGGTCCATGCCCGCCGCCTGCAGGGCCACGGCGGCCATCGAACTCGTGGTCGTCTTCCCGTGCGTCCCCGCGACCGCGATCACGTTCCTGCCGTGCATCGCCGCAGCGAGTGCCTGCGAGCGGTGCAGGATCCGCGCACCCGCGGCACGTGCTGCGGCCAGTTCCAGGTTCGTCTCCTTGATTGCCGTGGAGACGACCACCGTCGCGGCGTCGGCCACGTGGGCCGCGGACTGCCCCACGAACACCGTGGCTCCCAGCGCCTCGAGCTGCCGCAACCCGGCCGAGTCCTTCGCGTCCGAACCGCTCACCGCCACACCGCGCGCGAGCAGCAACCGCGCGACCGCGGACATGCCCGCCCCGCCCATGCCGATGAAGTGCACGCGGCCCAGGCCGTGGGGATCGAGGGGTTGCTGGGTGTTCACTGGTTCTCCTGGGGACGTGGGGGGGGGGGGGGAAGGTTTTCAGCGGCGGGCGTGGTCGAGGGTGAGCCGGGCCATCACCTGCGCGGCGTCGCGGACACCGTGGGCGGCAGAGGCCTGGGCCATGCGATCGAGCCGGGGAGCGTCGGTCACGAGCGGGACCACGGTCTCGCGGTAGAACGCGGCGGTGAACTCGGCGTCCCGCACGATCTCGGCACCACCCGCGGCTACGATGGAGCGGGCATTGAGTGCCTGCTCACCGTTACCGATGGGCAGGGGCACGAAAACGGCGGGCAGACCCACGGCGGCGACCTCGCACACCGTGGCCGCGCCTGCGCGGGCCACGAGCAGGTCCGCGGCCGCGTAGACCTTCTCCATCCCGTCCACGTACTCGGTCTGGACGTAGTTCGGCGCGCGCAGCAGCTCGCCGTCCGGGGTGCGCACTTCCTTGGCGCGCCCCGTCACGTGCAGCAGCTGGTACCCGTGCCGCGCGACCTCCCCCGCAATCGCGGCCACGGTCCGGTTCAGGGACTGGGCACCGGAGGAACCACCCGTGACCACCACGGTGGGCAGGTCCGGGTCCAGCCCAAGCGCCGCGCGGGCCTGCGCGCGTTCCGCGGTCCGGTCCAGCGTGGCGATCTCACGCCGCATGGGCATGCCCACGGTGCGCGCACCACGCAGCGGGGTGTCCGGGAAGGCGGTCGCCACGACGGACGCGAACCGGGCGCCCACCCGGTTCGCCATCCCGGGCTTGGCGTTGGCCTCGTGGATCACCACGGGGATCCGACGCCTCGCGGCCGCGAGGTACACGGGCGTGCACACGTACCCGCCCACGCCCACGACCACCGTGGCCTGTTGCGCGTCCAAGATCCGGCCGGCCTGGCGCACCGCGGCGGACAGCCGACGCGGCAGGCGCGCGAGGTCCAGGGACGGCTTGCGGGGCAGGGGCACGCGGTCGATCAGTTCGAGGGGTACACCGGCCTGCGGGACGAGCCGCGTCTCCATGCCGGAGGCAGTGCCCACGGCGCACACCGTGGCGTCCGCGCGCAACTGCTGCACGGCGTCGGCGATGGCCAGCAGGGGGCTGATGTGCCCCGCGGTGCCGCCACCGGCGAGCACCACGCGGGCGGATCCGGCCCGCTTTTGCTGGTGGTCGATGTCGTGCGTGGTTGTCATTCTCGTCCCTTTCCGAACCGCTGGGTCACGCGCTGCGCCCACGACGTCCGGGGGCGTTCCGGTTGCGTGGCCAGCCCGCGCTCGTAGGCCTCCTGGTCGTCCAGGATCTGGGTGCCCGATGCCGCCCCGGACCGTCCGGGACCCACACGCACCGAGCGCGGGACCCGGGCGAAGGACATGACCACGCCCACGGCCGCCATGGTCATCAGCAGCGCGGATCCACCGTAGCTGATGAAGGGCAGCGGGATACCGATCACCGGGAGCAGGCCGGTGACCATGCCCAGGTTCACGAAGGCCTGGCCCACGAGCCACGTGGCCACGCACGCGGTGGTGATCCGCACGAACGTGCTGCGGGTGCGCAACAGGATCCGGGCCATGGCCACGACCATCACGATGAACAGCGCCAGGATGATCACGGTACCCACGAGGCCGAGTTCCTCGCCGATGATCGAGAAGATGTAATCGTTGTGGGCCTCGGGCACGTAGTTGTATTTGAGCCGGGACTGGCCGAGCCCCACGCCCCACCAGCCGCCGGTGGCCAGGGCGTTGAGTCCTTGCTGTGCCTGCCAGCACGCGTCCGTGGCGCCGCACTCCCCGAACAGCCACCCGGTGATCCGGTCCAGACGGTGCGGCGCAGTGATCACGAGGAACAACCCGCCCAGGACGAGGCCGGCCGCGCCCACGAGGAAGATCTTCAGGGGTGCGCGCGCGAACCACAGTGCCGCGGCGTAGATGAGGCAGAACACGATGGCCGTACCGGCGTCCCCGCCGGCCAGCGTGAGGAGGGTGGGGACCAGGAATCCCACGACGGAGGGCCACAGGGCCGGCTTCCAGTGCTGCGCGACCGCATCTCCCTGGCGCGCGAACATCGCCGCGAGCCAGATACACAGCGCGAGCTTGGCGAACTCCGAGGGCTGGAACGACTGACCGCCCAGCACGAGCCAGTTGCGGTTGCCGTTGACCTCCCGCCCCAGGGGTGTGAACACGAGCAGGGACACGAGCACGCTGAGACCCCATAGCACCCACGCGATCCGCGTGTAGAAGTGGGGTGGCACCATCGACAGCGCGAACATCGCGATCAACCCCACGACCCCGAACAGCGCCTGGCGCGCGAACAGGGCGTACGCCGAGCGACTGTCGGAGATCGATTCCACCGCGGACGCGGAGAGCACCATCATCACGCCGATGCCGGTGAGCAACACCACGCACCCGGCCAGGGCGTAGTAGGAGTGGAAGAGCGGGCCGTCGGTGAGCTGGTGCCACCAGCCGCGCATCCTGGTGCTCAGGGCGATCGATCGGGTGCCCGGCTCCGCGGGCTCGGCTGCCCGGGGACGTTCGGGGGTGCGGGTGGCCATCAGAACCCCAATTCTTCGTGCACGACGTGCATGAACGCGTTGCCGCGGTCCGCGTAGTCGGCGAACTGGTCCATGGACGCGGCCGCCGGTGCCATCAGCACGGTGTCTTTGGGCTCGGCGTGTTCACGGGCCAACCGCACGGCCCGGCGCATCACGGCGTGCCCGTCGGTCGGGTCGATGCCGGAGTCGTCCGGTGCGGTGCCGCCCTGGCCCGGGGTCGCCGCGAGGACGGGCACGTCCGGGGCCAGGCGGGAGAGCGCGTCCAACAGGGCGGCGTCGTCCGTGCCGATCACGACGACCGCGCGCAGCCGGCCCGCGTTGCGCTCCACGAGGGTGTCGTACGTGACGCCCTTGGAGAGCCCGCCGGCGATCCAGACCACGGAGTCGAACGCGGACAGGGACGCCTGCGCGGCGTGCGGGTTGGTGGCCTTGGAGTCATTAATCCAGCGCACCCCGTCCGATTCGGCCACGAGCTGGATCCTGTGTTCACCGGGGCGGTGGGCGCGCAGTCCGTCCCGTACGGCCTCGGGGCTCACCCCGGCGGCGCGCGCGAGCGCCGCGGCGGCGAGCGCGTTGGCCACGATGTGGCGCGTGGGGATGGAGCCGGTGTCCTCGATCGATCCGATCTCGGCGGCGGTCGTGGCGCGCTCTGCGACGAACGCGCGGTCCACGAGCAGGTCGTCCACCACGCCCACCATGGACAGCCCCGGGGTCTGCGTGGTGAAGCCCACCGCGCGGCAGCCCTCGAGCACGTCCGCTTCCTCTACGAGTTCCTCCGCGCCGTCCTGTTCGGCGTTGTACACGCACGCGACCCGCGTGTTCTCGTATACACGGGACTTGTCCGCGCGGTAGTTCTCGAAATTGCCGTGCCAGTCCACGTGGTCCTGGGCCACGTTGAGCACCACGGAGGCCAGGGGCGAGACGGAGTGCGTCCAGTGCAGTTGGAAGCTGGACAATTCCACAGCCAGGACGTCGTACTCCACGGGATCGCGCAGTGCGTCCAGGATGGGCGTGCCCACGTTGCCCACGGCCACGGCCTTGAGCCCGGCGGCCTGCAGGATGGAGGCGGTCATGCCCACGGTCGTCGTCTTGCCGTTCGTGCCCGTGATGCACACCCATTCGGGGGTCTTGCGCCCCGCGCGGCGGTTCACGCGCCACGCGAGCTCCACGTCACCCCAGATCTGGATGCCCTCCTCGCGCGCCGCGGCGAGCAGCGGGTGGGTGGGTGGGAAGCCCGGGGACGTGATCACGACGTCCGGGCGGGCCCCGGCCACGTCCGGGACGCTCGTCATGGCGTCCGGCCCCAGGACGACGTCGCTCGCGCCCACGATCTTCAGGGTGTCCGCGCTCTGCCGGTTGCGTTCGGTGTCCCGGGAGTCCAGGACGGTGACGAGCGCACCGAGTTCGATCAGGGTGTCCGCCGCGGCGAAACCCGAGACCCCGATCCCGGCGACCACGGCGCGCAGACCGGACCAGGGCGCGTCCCAGCTGGTCAGCTCCGCGAGGCGGGGGTTGTCCAGGACGGGGTTGTCGTTGCTCGCGTGCATCATGTCTGGTCTGTGCCTCATCCTCGTGTCGGTCGTGGGTGGTCTCGCGGGTGACCGGCGCGCTCCGCCACCCGAGAGCGGGGTGCGCGCCGCGCGGTCAGTGCAGCGCTTCCGCGCCGGGGAACGCGCCGCCGTTGTGCAGCAACCAGTCACCGTAGAACACACCGAGCGCGGCGGCCACGAACAGACCGGCGATGATCCAGAATCGGACCACGATCGTGACCTCCTGCCAGCCCTTGAGCTCGAAGTGGTGTTGCAACGGGGCCATCTTGAAGATGCGTTTGCCGTGGGAGAGCTTGAAGTAGCCCACCTGCAGGATCACGGACAGGGTGATGATCACGAACAGGCCGGCGATCAGGATCAGCAGCAGTTCGGTGCGGGAGAGCACCGCGAACGCCGCGAGCGCGCCGCCCAGGCCGAGCGAGCCCGTGTCCCCCATGAAGATCTTCGCCGGGGACGTGTTCCACCACAGGAACCCGATGAGCGCACCCACCAGGGCCGCGGCCACGATCGAGAGGTCCATGGGATCCCGAACCTCGTAGCACGCCGCCTGTGCCACGTTCTCGCACAGGTGCCCGGCCTGCCACAGTGTGATGAGCATGTACCCGCTGAACACCAGGATGGACGCGCCCGTGGCGAGCCCGTCCAGACCGTCCGTGAGGTTCACGGCGTTGGTGGTTCCGGTGGCGATCAGATTCACCCAGATCACGAACAGGATGGCCCCCACGATCGGCCCGGCGAATGCGAGGTCCACGCCGGTGTCCCGGGTCCAGGAGATCGCCGTGGAGGCCGGAGTGTTGCCCGCCTCGTCCGGGAAGAACAACACGAGCAGGGCGAACGCGATGCCGATGGCCCCCTGCAGGGCCATCTTCCCGGCCGCGGTCAGCCCCAGGTTCTGTTTCTTGGAGATCTTCTTGAAGTCGTCCAGGAACCCCACCAGCCCCATGCCGAGCATCAGGCCGAGCGCCAGGACGCCCGAGAGGGTGATCCCACCGTTCTCAGGCCACGCGATCACGCTGATCAGGTGGGTCACCAGATAGGCGGCCACGACCGAGAGCAGGATGGCCACGCCACCCATGGTGGGGGTGCCGCGCTTGGTCTGGTGAGACGTGGGTCCGTCGTCCCGGATGTACTGGCCGTACCCGCGCCGGGCGAGCACCCGGATCAGGGCGGGCGTACCGAAGATCGAGAACACGAGGCCGAGCCCCGCTGCCACGAGCAATTGGATCACGGGCTCAACCCTCCTGGTGGTTCGTGTCGGTGGTGGCCTGGGCCACCCGGTCCCCCAGGTGCTGCAACCCCGCGGCGTTGGACGCCTTGAACAACACGATGTCCCCCGGGCGCAGCGTGTCACTCAGGTACTGCTCGGCGTGCTCGGTGTCCGGGACCCAGGCCGCTTCCTCACCCCACGAGCCCTCCAGGGTCGCAGCGGTGTAGACCGGCCGGGCGACCTCCCCCACGGCCACGACATGCGAGACGTTCAACCGCACGAGCAACTGCCCGAGGTCCGCGTGGGCGGTGATGGACTCGTCACCGAGTTCGAACATGCCACCCAGCACGGCGATCGTGCGCCGCGCGGGGTGCTCCTCGTCCCCGCGGCCCAATTGGGCGAGGGTCTGCAGGGCGGCCCGCATGGACTGCGGGTTAGCGTTGTAGGCGTCGTTGATCACGGTCACGCCGTCCGGGCGCTCCGTGCGTTCCATCCGCCACCGCGAGCGAGGGCCGCGGCCCGTCAGACCCGCTGCGATCTCGGCCGCGGGGACCCCGGCGCCGAAGGCCACGGCGGCCGCGGCCAGCAGGTTGGTCACATGGTGCGCACCGATCAGCTGCGAGTGCACCGGGTGGGCGGAGCCGTCCGGGAAGTGCAGCGTGAAGGCGGGGCACCCGTCGGTACCGACGGTCACGTCCTCGGCCCACACTCGTGGGTCCTCGTTGGCCGGGTCGTGGGCGTCGGGTCCCTGCCCGAAGGAGATGATGCGCGCGTCGGTGCGCTCGCGCATGGCACGCACGCGGGCGTCGTCGTCGTTGAGCACCGCGGTGCCGGGCGCGGAGAGGCCCTCGACCATCTCGCCCTTGGCGCGCGCGATGTTCTCCACGCCACCGAACTCGCCCGCGTGGGCCGAACCCACGCACAGTACGGCGCCCACGTCCGGGCGGACGGTGTCGCACAGGTAGCGGATGTTGCCGATGTGCGTGGCGCCCATCTCGATCACGAAGTACTCGGTGTCCTCGGTGGCCGTGAACACCGTGAGCGGGACACCCACCTCGCCGTTGTACGAGTTGCGCGGCGCGACCGTGGGGCCCTGCGCGGCGAAGATCCCGTGCAGCAGGTCCTTGGTGGTCGTCTTGCCCACCGAACCCGTCACGGCCACCACGGTGACCGGGTGCGCGGCACGCAACTGCTCGAGCACGTGGCTCGCGAGCGCGCCCATCGCGAGCACCACGTCCGCCACGACGACGCACGGGTACGGAGCCCCCGCGTCGTCGGTCACCGCGCGTTCGGTCAGGTGCAGCACCGCGCCGGAGTCCGCGGCGGCCGGCACGAAGCGGTGCCCGTCCGTGGTCTCGCCCGGCTTGGCGACGAACAACGCACCGTCCGTGACTTCCCGGGAATCGGTCGTGACGGAGGTGACGGTCACGGACTCGGGGTCCGGGACCCCCGCGAGCTCACCGTTCACGGCCCGCGCGAGCTGCGCGGCGGACATGGCAATCATTGCTGCTCCTTCGTGTCCGCGTGCAACGCCGCCAGGGCGTCCCGCAGCTCTTCGCGGTCGTCCAGGTGCACGACCACGCCGTTGAAATCCATGGCGGTCTCGTGACCGCGGCCCGCCACGATGATGGCGTCGTCCGGGTGGGCCATGCGCACTGCGGTGCGGATCGCGGTCGCGCGCGGTTCGATGACCAGCACGTCCGTGGCGCGAGCATGGTTCGCGACGGCCTCACGAGCGCCCTGCGCGACCTGCTCCCGGATGGGCGCGGGTTCCTCGGCGTGGGGATCGTCGTCCGTGATGATCACGACGTCCGCCTCCTCCGCCGCGACCCGGCCCATGATGGGGCGCTTGGTGGTGTCGCGCTCGCCGGTGGCGCCGAAGACCACGATCACGCGACCGCACCCGTCCTCGGGGGTCACGGCGCGCAGCGCGCGCGCGAGCGCGTCCGGGTTGTGCGCGAAGTCCACGAGGGACGTGGGCCGCGTGCCCACAAGTTCCATGCGTCCGGGCACGCCCGCGCTCAGGGGGTCGTGCTCGTCCAGGACGCGTTGCAGGGTGTCCAGTGCCACGCCGGAGTCCAGGACCATGAGCACGGCCAGCGCCGCGTTGGCCACGTTGAACTCACCGGGCAGTCCTGTGTGCATGTCCAGCGCGCGCCCGTCCGTGTGCTGCAGCGTGAACGCGTGACCGATGCCCCGGCGGGTCAGCGAGCGCAGGGTCCAGTCCGCGGCGTCCGCCCCGCCGGTCCCGACGGGGGCGGTGCCTTCCGCATCGCTCGCGTCCTGACGCGTTCCGTCCGAGCCGCGCAGGGCAACGGTCGTGACGTTCTCCACACCCAGGTTCTCGCGGGCCCGCTGCGCCATCGCGGCGCTCCACGGGTCCCCGTCCCCCAGCACGACGACGCCGCGGCTCGTGCGCTCGCGCGTGAACAACTGCGCCTTGGCCTCGAAATACTCGGCCATGGACCCGTGCAGGTCCAGGTGGTCCTGGGTGAGATTGGTGAACCCAGCGACGTCGTAGTGCACCCCGTCCACCCGGTGGAACTCGAGGGCGTGGGACGAGACCTCCATGACGGTGGCGGTGATCCCGCGTTCACGGGTCAGGGCCAGCAGGGAATGCACGTGCGGAGCCTCTGGCGTGGTCATGTGTGACGGGATGGGTGTGTCCCCCGCGAGGATCTCGATGGTGCCGATCAACCCGGTCATGTGGCCCAGGGCGCGCAGGATCGAGGTGATGAAGTAGGTCGTGGTGGTCTTGCCGTTGGTGCCGGTCACCGCGAAGAGCTCCTGGCCGGTGCCGTCCGCCGGTTGGGAATCGTAGACCGCGCGGGCCACCGGACCCACCCATGAACGGGGTTCGGGGCTCACGAGCACCGGCAGGCCCACGCCCGCCTCGACCACGGACCGCGCGCCGTCCGGATCGGTGAGGATCGCCACGGCACCGGACGCGGCGGCGTCGGCGGCGAATCGCGCCCCGTGGACCTTGGCGCCGGGCAGCGCGGCGTAGAGATCACCCGGCTGCACCTCCCGCGAGTTCAGGACCACTCCCGTGACGGGAGCGGTGGTCCCCGTGGGGGCGGGGACCACCCGCGCGCCCGTGAGCCGCGCGAGCTCCTCGAGCGAGTGGGCCACGGGCCGGGACGGACGCAGACTCTGCGCGTCGGTCCCTTCTTGGGCAGATGCCACCATAGAAATCCTCTTCGAACCTGTCTGTGGACGTACCCCGTCCACCCGGGCCGGTGTCTCACCGGTCGTTGCTGCCGCCATGTGCTTCTGTGTGGGAAGTTTAGTCCTGGGACTCGTCCCTCCCCGGCTGCGGCCACGTTTGCTCGAGCGCGTTCGTGGGTGTCACGTCCCGGTCCACGTTCTGCGGCACCTGCATGTCGAACGTGGGCCCCGTGGTGGTGGAGGGCGCCACGTTGAAGTGGTGCAGCACCTGGGACATGATCGTGGAGAACGTGCTCGTCACGCCCAGGGTGCGCACGTCCCCCTGGGGGCGCTGCATGGTGATCGCCACGAGGTACTGAGGATCCTCCATGGGGGCCACACCCACGAAGGACGTGGTGTAGCCCTCGTAACCGCCGCTCTCGCTCGGCGCCTCGGCCGTACCCGTCTTACCACCCACGCGGTATCCCGGCACGGCCGCTTCCTTGGCGCCGCCCTGCGTGACCACGTTCTCCATGATGTCCAGCGTCTGCTGCGCGGCGGACTCGGAGAGCACCTGTTTGGGTTCAGGACGTTCGGGGTGCGTGACCGTCCCGTCCGGCGCGGTCACGGAGTCCACGAGGCGCGGTTCGATCTGACGGCCCTTGTTCGCGACCGCCTGGAAGATCGACGCCGTGCGCAACGGGGTCTGGGACACGCCCTGACCGAACAACACCGTGTACTCCTGACGCGGGTCCCACTGATCCGCGGGCGCCAGGATGCCCGTGGACTCCCCCGGCAGTTCGATGCCCGTGGCGGAACCCACCCCGAAGTTCGCGAGGTTGTCGTGGCGGGCCTGCTTGTCCATCTTGGAACCCATGATCACGGTGCCCGTGTTCATGGAGTCCGCGATGATCCCCGCGACCGTGCGGTTCTGGGTGCCATGGTCGAACGCGTCGGTAATCTTCTCGGAACCGATCTGCAGGTACGGCGGGACCGTGATCTCCGTGGTGGGGGACACGATCCCCCGGTCCAGGGCGCCGGCCACCGTGGCGATCTTCTCCGTGGAACCGGGCTCCACGGCCTGGGACACGGCGCGCGAACCGAGGTCGGCGGCGTCGGCCTTGCCCGGGACGTTGGGGTCCACCGAGGAGGTGTCCGCGAGCGCCAGGACCTTGCCGGTCTTGACGTCCATGACCACGGCCGTGCCCCATTCGGCCTTGAGCTGCTTGGCCCGTTCGCGCACGGCCTGCTCCGCGAAGAACTGGACGTCGCTGTCGAGCGAGAGCTTGACGTTCGAACCGTTCTCGGCGGCCTTCTGTTCCTGCGGGGCCACGGGGATGCGCACGCCGTCGCCGGAGATCTCGAAGCGGCGCTCGCCGTCGGTGCCGCGCAACAGGGAGTCCTGGGTCTGTTCGATCCCGCCGAGGGCCTGGTTGTCCCCGCCCAGGAACCCGACCACGGAACCGCCCAGGGAACCGTCCGGATAGCTGCGCTGGAACGTGGGCTGGCCGTAGATGTACGGCAGGTTCAACTCCCGCAGGGCGTTGTACTGCTCGGGGGTTACGCCCCGCGCTACGTAGTTGAAGCTCTTGTCCCCGTCCAGCGCGGCCTTCACGTCCGTGTCCTTCATGCCCAGGGCGTCCGCGATCTTGTACACGGCCTGCGTGGGGGTCACGGTCTCGGTGGAACCGTCCTTGTGGGGCACGGTCACGGCGGCGACGGCGCTCTGGTCCACGGTGATGTCGTAGCGCTGCAGTGTGCGGGCCAGCACCGTGCCACGGCTGTCGGTGATCTCCCCGCGCACCGCGGGGATGGACTCCACGAGCGTGCGCTGGGCGGCCGCGGCCTCGGCCCGGCCCCCGGGGTCCAGCCCCTGGACCCAGAACAGGCGGCCCACCACGAGAAGCAACAGGACCAGCAGGAAGGCGATGCCCACGTGCATGCGCGAATAGGGCCGGAACAATCGGTTCTTGCGCGCTGACGATGCTGACACGGTCTTCCTCAATTCCTGGACTTCAGCGTGGTGGGGCCACCTCCGACGGGTTCCACTCCCGGTCCGCGGCGCGGACCGGCGCGTTCACTGGCCAGGCGCGCGCTGCGACGGCGCGGGGATGGAGCCCCCGTTGAGATCCCGGGACTCGTCGGCCTTCTGGGCCGCTTTACGCTGGGCGGTCTTCTTGTCCGCTTCTTCCTTGGCGCGCTTCTCCGCGCGTTCCTCGGCGGCGATCCGGTTCGCCTCCGCGGCGTCGGAACCCTTCATCTGCGCGGGCGGCACGAGGATGTTCTGCGCGTCCGTCTTCTCCGCGGGGGCGCTCGGGGCCGTGACGGCACCCGTGCCGAGCTGGATGCTCCCCACGTCCTTGGCCGGGACCATGCCCAGGTCATTGGCGCGGGCGGCCAGGTTCTGCGGCGCGGAATTGGCCTCGATGTCCTGCGTGAGCGCCTCGTTCTCCTGGGAGAGAGCGCGCTGCTGACCCGTGAGCTCGGTCAACTGGTACTGCCCCTGGGTGATCTGGATGTTGAGCAACAGGATGCCCACGAGAGCTGCGGCCAGGGCGAGGGTGCACATCACCACGGTGGAGACCCGGCTGCGGCGGGCCGCGCGGCGCGGCACCACGGAGAGCGGCCTACGCCCGTCCGCCCCCCGGCCCGAGGGGTCACCCGATGACGGGTGCGAGGCCGACGTCGCACTGCTCATCGCTCACTCCCTGGTCTCGTGGTCTCCCGGAGCCGCTCGACGGCACGCAACCTGGCCGAGGCGGCCCGGGGGTTGTCCCAAACCTCCTGCTCGCCGGCGCGTTCCGCCCCGCGGGTGAGAACCTTCAGCGTGGGCTGGTGTTCCGGCAGTTCCACGGGAAAACCTCTGGGGGCCGTGGAACGTGCACCGCGAGTGAACTCCTGCTTGACAATTCTGTCCTCCAGGGAGTGGTAACTCATGGCGAGGACACGCCCTCCCACCCTGACAGTTTCCACGGCGGCGGGCACGGCACGCTCCAGGACGTCGAGTTCCTCGTTGACCTCGATCCGCAACGCCTGGAAGGTCTGTTTGGCCGGGTGGCCCTTCTTGTGCTGGGCCGCGGCGGGGACCGCGGAGCGGACCACGTCCACGAGCTGGGCGGTCGTGCGCAGCGGGGCCTCGGTACGGGCGGCCACGATGGCGCGCGCGATCCGCGGCGCGAAGCGGTCTTCGCCCCAGCGGTAGATGATGTCCTTGAGCTGGGCCTCCGAGTACTCGTTGACCACGGTGTACGCGGACAGTTCCGCCCGGGAGTTCATGCGCATGTCCAGGGGGGCGTCGAACGAGTACGCGAAGCCGCGCTCGCGTTCGTCCAGCTGCAGTGAGGACACCCCGAGATCGAACAGGATGCCGTCCACCCGGTCCACGCCGGCGGTTGCGGCGGCCTGATCGATGTGGTCATACGTGGTGTGGATGCCCGTGAACCGCTCCCCGAAGTGCGCAAGGCGTTCCCCGGCGAGGTCGAGGGCCTGGGGGTCCCGGTCGATCCCGACCACGCGCAACCCCGGGAAGCGTTCGAGCATGGCGTGGGTGTGCCCGCCCATGCCCAGGGTCGCGTCCACGACCACGGGGTGTTCGGTGTCCAACGCCGGCGCGAGCAGGTCCAGACAGCGCTCCAGCATCACGGGGATGTGTCGTTGCTCGGCGGGGGCGTGGTCCATGCCGGGCTCCTGGTCTGTTGCGGATCGTGCGGGTACTACGGGTCGCAGGTCTCGGTGCGCACGGCACCGACGTCCTCCGGGGGCATCCTACGGTGCGCCCGGACACCAGATCCCCATCCGCCGCTCGCCCCTCGAATCCGGCCTGACTCGGGGGAAGTCGAGTCAGGACGGTGACGTGGGCGGCTGGAGATCTCATGTCCGGGGACGGCACCGGCGGGGGTCCCGCGCGGTGGTCCTCGGGTGATCAGAACAGCCCGGGTATGACCTCGTCCTCCGTGGCGGAGAAAGCCGCTTCCTTCTCCGCCAGGTACTGCTGCCACGAGGCCGCATCCCAGATCTCGGCGCGGCTGCCCGCCCCGATCACCGCCAGTTCCCGGTCCAGGCCCGCGTACGAGCGCAGGGACGCCGGAATGGTGATGCGACCTTGCTTGTCCGGGACCTCGTCCGATGCCCCGGAGAGAAAAACGCGGATGTAATCCCTGGCCTGCTTGGACGACAACGGGGCCGCCCGCATCTGTTCATGGACCCTGGCGAACTCCTGCGCGCTGAACACGTACAGGCAGCGTTCCTGCCCTCGGGTCAGCACGAGTCCGTCCGCCAGTTCGGCCCGGAACTTGGCCGGGAGAATCAGCCTGGCCTTGTCGTCCAAACGCGGTTCGTATGTTCCGAGAAACACAGCCACCGCCTTCGAATCAGGGCCAGCCCAACCCTCGCTTCTCTACCACGCTCCACTTTACTCCACTGCCCTCCCCCGTCAACGCGCATCCCCTCCACGGCACGCCACGACGGCGCTGCCCCGGGGCGTCGTCGACATCCCTTTCCCGGCGTGGTCTGCGGGCACGCCGGAGACGATGGGTCCGGACATGAAAGAACTCCCCGGCGCGGTGCCGGGGAGTTCTCGGAAGTTTTACGGGCTGGACAGCCTGCGGGGAGGCTCAGCGCTAACCCTGATTGCGTTTGTCCCACTTCTCCTCGAGGTTCTGGAGGAAAGTGGAGGACTTGCGTGGACCGGAGGGACCGCGGCCGGACGGCCCGTTCCCGGGGTTTCCGGGATTGGCGGCGCCCTTGCCCGGGGTGGCCCGGCCCCGCACGGTGGCCACGTACGCGCCGGCGGCCATCACGATGAAGCCCAATACGCCCACGATGATCAGTTGCAGGGCGACCCCGGCGAGCAGGACGCCCAGGCCAACCACGGCGATCACGACCCCCAGCACGACGTTACGCATGGACCCGCGCCCCCGAACCGCTTCGGTGTGCATGGTCGACGCGAAGCGGGGGTCGTCGTCGTGCAACTGCTTCTCGAGCTGGGCGAGAAGCTGTTGTTCGTGCTTGGAGAGAGGCACGATTCCTCCTGTGGTGTTGAGGGAGCGAGGCGGGGGCGGTACGGCTGCCTTCCTCACGTACCGTCCAGAATATCCCGTGCGGGACGGATTGGCATCGTCGTTTCCATGAGTTTGGCTGGGCGCACAATTCCGGGGCCGAATCGGTGGTGCACGCGGTCCATGGCTTCCTCCGCGGCACCCCATTCCTCCTCCCGTCCGTCCAGGCTCAACTGGAACGCGTGATCGGCCCCGGTGAGCTTCTCCGCCCTGATGCCCACGAGCCGCACGGCCTGCGCTCGCGGGCCCAGACCGTCCAGTAGCGCGCACGCTTCGGTGTAGAGATCGTGGGCCGCGGTGACGGGGTGACTCAGCGTCCTGGAGCGGGTGATGGTCGAAAAATCGGCGTAGCGCAGCTTGAGTCCCACGCGCCCGGCGCGCAGTCCGTGCCTGCGCAACCGGACCGCGGTGTCGTGGGCCAGGCCCAGCAGCACACGTTTCAGAGCCGTACTGTCGGCGACGTCGCGCTGGAACGTCCGTTCGGCCCCGATGCTCTTCTCCTCGCGCGCGGGCGTCACGGGACGGGGGTCGTGGCCGGTGGCCAATTGTTTCAAATGTGTCCCGGACGCGGTGCCCACGAGCGCGTGCAACCGGGGCAACGGCGTGGCGGCGATGTCCCCGACCGTGGACAGCCCGGCGGACTGCAGGATCTCGGAGGTGCGCTTGCCCACCCCCCACAACTTGCCCACCGGCAGCTGTGCCAGGAACGCGAGGGTGTGCTCGGGCGTCACCACGAGCAGCCCGTCCGGCTTGCAGTACGCGGAGGCGATCTTGGCGACCGTCTTGTTCTCCGCGACCCCCACGGAGGCGGTGAGTCCCGTGCGTTCGTGGATCACGCGCCGCAGGGTCCGGGCGATCTCGACGGGCGGTCCGCTGCGCCGGATCGCCCCGGACACGTCCACGAACGCCTCGTCCACGCTCAGCTGCTCCACGCGGTCCGTGACCGAGCGGAAGATGTCCATCACGATCCGTGAGTAATGGGTGTACGCCTCGCGATGCGGTTCGAGCACCACCGCGGAGGGGCAGCGAGCGCGGGCCTGGGACACGGCCATGGCGGAGTTCACGCCGTACTGGCGGGCTTCGTAGGACGCGGAGAGCACCACCGAGCGCGGACCGGAACCGGCCACGATCACGGGGCGGCCGCGGTACTGGGGGGCGTTGAGCAGTTCCACGCCCACGTAGAACATGTCCATGTCCACGTGCAGGATGGCGCAGCGCCGGTACTCGGCCAGTTGCTGCGGACTCGGCCCTCCCATGGCGCCTCCTTCCACGACCCTCCGGCATCGGGAATCATCGACTCCTGGAACCCGTCCGGATCGAGACCCGTTGATGACGGACATGCCACCCGCGCAGGATCTGGTTCGTCTTTCGTAAGCCTAGGAAGGGGCTCCGACACGCACACGGGCCACGGCGCCACGAACTTGTCCGGCCCCGGGCCGCTCGACGGGGCGGCACCGCTACGCATCCGCGGCGCCGCGTCCGGTTAGGCTGGTCGGGCGCCCGCGGGGCGGCCCGGCGTCGTGGAGCCCGTGCCCGTGACGCCCGCCGCGACCCGCGGTACCGCGCAGCGCGGCCGACAGCATCCCCTCGATCAAAGGTGCCCTGGCATGACCCCTTCCGACGCGTCCGTCACCGCGACGCAACAGGACCGTGACTTCTCCGCGCTCCTGGACGAGCGGATCACCGAGTTCTTCGCGCGGGAACGCGAACGGGTCACCGGGATCTCCCCGCACGCGACCGTGCTCGTGGACGCGATCGAGGACCTCACGCGCGGCGGCAAGCGCCTGCGCGCACGGCTGTGCTACTGGGGCTGGCGCGCGGCTGGCGGGGCCGTGGCGGACCACGTCGCCGTGGCCGCCGCGGCGTCCCTCGAACTTTTCCAGACCGCGGCGCTGATCCACGACGACATCCTGGACCGCTCGGACACGCGCCGCGGCAAGCCCAGTGTGCACCGCGTTTTCGAGGCCCTGCACCGAGACGCCGGGTGGTCCGCGGACGCCGCCCACTTCGGGGTCAGCGCGGCCGTCCTCACCGGGGACATGAGCCTGTCCTTCGCGGAACAACTCTTCGCCGACGCCACCGCGCGCGTCGCCGCGGACCCGGCCGCGACCGCACGGGAGATCTTCTCCACGATGCGCACCGAGGTCATGGCCGGGCAGTACCTGGACATCCACGCGGAGGTCGCTCCCGCCGTGGGCGACCCCGAGGAACAACTCGAGCGTGCCATGACCGTGCTGCGCTACAAGTCCGCCAAGTACTCGGTAGAGCACCCCGTGGAGATCGGCGCGGCACTCGCCGGCGCGGACCGCGCGTTCCTCGCGGACTGCTCCGCGTTCGCGCTGCCGGTCGGCGAGGCTTTCCAATTGCGCGATGACGTCCTGGGGGTCTTCGGCGACCCGGAGACCACGGGCAAGCCCGCCGGGGACGACATCCGCGAGGGCAAGCGCACCGCGCTGATCGCACTGTGCGCGGCATCGAGTTCGGCCGAGGACATCGCGTGGCTCGAATCGGTGCTCGGCCGCGCGGAACTCACCGAGCAGGAGGTGCACCGCGCGCGGGACCTCATGCGGGACAGCGGCGCCCACGCGCGCTCGGAGGACCTCATCGCGTCCCTCGTGCGCACCGCGGACACGCAGCTGGCGCGCTTGCGCACCGACGACGTCGCCCGGGCCGGACTGCAGGCGCTCGCCGACGCCGCCGTGCGCCGCGCCAAGTAGGCCGCCTCAGCGGGCGGGTGTCACCAGCCCAGGGCCTGGGCCCTGCGGCGCACCTCGGTCTTCTGGCCACGGCGCAGCGCGTCGATGGGCCGCCCGGGCAGGGTCTCGTCCTCGGTGAACAGCCAGCGGATCGCCTGGGCGTCCGTGTAGGCGGCATCCCGCAGGACGGCCACGGTCCCCTTGAGGGAGTCCACGGGGCGGTCGCCGTCCATGAATTCGGCGGGGACCACACGCACGCGGTCTTCGGGTCGGCGCACCTCGAGCAGGGCGCCGTCGTCCACGAGCCGGTGCACCCGGGTGATCTGGATGTCCATGGCCTCGGCGATGTCGGGAAGGTAGGTCCACTCGCCCACCAACGAGTCGAGTTCGGCGAATTCCTGGGCGGAGAGATCGGTTGAGTAGTTCACGAACCCTACTGTGCCACGGCGCACCGACCGGCTCACACACCGGTCGCGACCAGGGGTCGGGTAATCTGGGGGCACCGTGCTGTACCGGAGGGTGCCGCCGGATCTTCCCCCGTTCCCCCGTCCAGAGGTAGGAATCGCGAACATGCCGGTTGACCCGCCCCACGACCGCCGGTCCCCCCGTTCCACATGGTCCCGCCGCGCCGCGCAGGGCTCCGCCGCCGCGCTGGCCGCCCTCACCGCCCTGGGCACCGTGGGTTCCGCGCACGCCGCGCCGGCGCCCGCCCCGAACGTCCACGTGGCGCAGCATGCCCAGTCCACGCACGCGACCGTGGCCCCCGGGGACTCCCTGTGGTCCTTGGCGACCGCCCACGGGGTGCGAGTCCAGGACCTGATGAGCGTCAACAAGCTCCCGGCCCACGGCATGATCCGCCCCGGCCAGCGGCTCGTGATCCCGGGATCGGACCGCGCTCCCGCCTCCTCCTCCGCGGCCGCATCGCGCGCCGACGACGCAGACCCGGCCGGCTCCGACCGCGGCGGCTCCCGGCGCCACACCGTGGCCGCCGGTGACACCCTGTGGGACCTCGCGCAGCGCTACGGCGTGAGCGTGGCCGAGCTCATGCGGGCCAACGGGGTCTCCGCTGCCTCCGTGTTGCGCCCGGGCCAGGGACTCACGATCCCGGGCGGGGCGGCGGGACCCGCCCGAGCGGCGTCGTCGTCCGAACCCGCCGCGACGGTGCGTGACGCTGGCACGGCCGCGGCCCCGAAGCACAAGGCCGCCGTGGGTGACACGTTCGCGGGCCGCACGTACCCCCGCGAGGTCGTGGAGTCCGCGAACCGACACCACGCCCAGTTGCAGCAGCGCCAACTGCCGGCCCCGGAGCAGATCCGCGAGATGGTGCGAGCGACCGCCCAGGAGTTGGGGGTGGACCCGGCGCTCGCGCTCGCCCACGCCTCGCAGGAATCCGGGTTCCGCCACGGGGTAGTCTCCCCCGCGGACGCCGTGGGCACCATGCAGGTGATCCCGTCCGCCGGTGAGTGGGCGTCCGCGATGGTGGGTCGGGACCTGGACCTGCTGGACCCCCAGGACAACATCACCGCGGGGGTCGCGCTGATCCGGGAGCTGCAGGCCAAGGCCCCCAACAGGGCCGCGGGGATCGGCGCCTACTATCAGGGACTGCACGGCGTGAAGACGTACGGTATGTACCCCGACACCAAGGCGTACGTGAAAGCCGTGAGCGCACAGGAACGAGAATTTGCCCAGTAGCAGCATGAACGACCACCGCGTGGGATCCCTGCTGGAGGGCCGGTACCAGGTCCGCCGCCTGATCGCCCGCGGTGGTACGGCCACGGTCTACGAGGGGCTCGACGAACGGCTCGAACGTCCCGTGGCCCTGAAGATCATGCACTCCCACGTCGCGGACGATCCGTCCTTCGTGGCCAGGGCACGGCGCGAGGCCAAGTCCGCCGCGCGCCTGCACCACCCCAACGTGGTGGCCGTCCTGGACCAGGGTCACACCGCGGATGGCGTGCTCTACCTGGTCCTGGAATACGTGGACGGGCCCACTCTGCGCGACGTCGTGGCCCATGAGGCGCCCATGACACCGCGCCGCACGCTCGACCTGCTGATCCCCGTGCTGCGCGGCCTCACCCAGGCGCACCGGATCGGCCTGGTCCACCGGGACGTGAAGCCCGAGAACGTCCTGCTGACCCGGGGCGGGCAGGTCAAGGTGGCCGACTTCGGACTGACCCGCGCCGTGGACGAGCACACCACGAGCACCACGGTCATGGGCACGGTGGGCTACGCCGCCCCCGAGCTCGTGGGGGACGGCCCCGTGGACCAGCGCAGCGACGTCTACGCCGTGGGGATCATGGCGTACGAGATGCTCACGGGCTCACGCCCGTACACCGGTACCGCCCTGCAGGTCGCGACCGCCCACGTGAGCCGGGACGTCCCCGCCCCCGGTGGGCTCGCGCAGGGCGTCCCCGCTGCGCTCGACGAGTTCGTGCTGCGCGCGACGTCCCGCGACGCTGCCCAGCGCCCCGCCGACGCCGCGGCGCTGCTGGACCTCGCGCTGGCCATCCGACGCTCGCTGCCCGGGCAGATCGACCCGCCCTCACTGCGGGACACGGACACGGTGGTCCTGGGAGGCGGGTCCCACGCCTCGACGGCTGCGGCGGCGGTCGCCGGAGGGGCACTGGCCGGCGCTGCGGGAGCGTCCGCCGCTGCCGGCGCGGCCACCGTTCCCACCGCGGGAGGCGACGCCGCCGAGGCGCCGACGCAGGCACTCGGCGGAGTACCCACGGAGGCCCTCGGCGATGCGGGAGCGGATCCCACCGGGGAGAACGCCACCACCCCGCTCGGTACTCAGCACACGCATGGAATGGGCCGTCCCGGCGAGCGCGGGGCCGGTGCGCCGATCCTGCCCGCCTTCGAGACCGACGCGACCGGGACCATCGCCATGACCCAGGTGGGCTCCACCGCCCACCGCTCCCGCGACACACCCCGGGTCCGGCTGAACCCCCAGCCCCCTGCCCTGCATCTGGCCGTGGGCGCCGTGGTCTTCGCGCTGCTGCTCTCGGTGGCCGGATTCCTGGGCTGGTGGCTCGGCTCGGCCCCCGGGACGGCGTCCGCGACCGTCCCTGCCGTCGCGGGTCAGGACACCGCAACCGCGGAACGCGCCCTCAACAGCGCGGGCATCTGCAACGTGGGCGTGCGCTCGACCACGAGCCCCGAGGTCCCGCAGGGCATCGTGATCGCCACGGATCCCGGGGCCTCCACCACCGTGCGCGGTATCGAGCAGGTCAACCTGGTGGTCTCCGAGGGTCCCGCCCGCGTGAGCGTTCCCACCGTGGTCGGTTCAGCGGGCGACGACGCCCGGGCCGCGATCACCGGCGCCGGGCTGCGCGTGGGCGAGATCTCGCGGGAGTACTCCGCGCAGGCCGTGGACACCGTGCTCGGGCAGTCCCCTGCTGCGGGGACGAGCGTGGACGAGGGCACGACCGTGGCCCTGACCCTCGCCGCGGACACCCCGCAGGGTGCACCGCCCAACGTGGTGGGCCAGGACGCGGACTCCGCCCGGCAGAGCCTCGAGGAGCAGGGGTACACGGTGGAGATCAACTCACCCGTTGGTTCCCACCTCAACCGGGTCGTGCGCCAGCGTGAGGACGGGAACACGGTGATCCTCACCGTGTTGTGACGGTCGTGCGGACACGATCGCATGAGTGGCGACCGTGCTGTCACGACCACGCCGTGACACCCGCGCCCCGAAGGCGATGACGACACGGACGCCTCACACACGAAAGATGACCCCGGCACCAACGGTGCCGGGGTCATCGCATGTCAATGGATCAGTTCTGCTGGGAGAGGTACTCCGCGACCAGGAACGCGATCTCCAGGGACTGCATGTGGTTCAACCGGGGGTCGCACAGCGTCTCGTAACGTTCGGCGAACGAGGACTCGTTGACCGGGTCGGACCCGCCCAGGCACTCCGCGACGTCGTCACCGGTCATCTCCACGTGGATGCCGCCCGGGAACGTACCCAGCGCGCGGTGCACCTCGAAGAACCCGCGAACCTCATCCACGACGTCGTCGAAGTTGCGGGTCTTGTACCCCGAGGGCAGCGAGACCGTGTTGCCGTGCATGGGGTCCGTGACCCACACGGGCTTGGCACCCGACGCCTCCACGGCCTGGATCACCGGGGGCAGCTTCTCGCGGATGTTCTTGGCACCCATGCGGGTGATGAACGTCAGGCGACCCGGCTCGCGCTCGGGGTCCAGGGCATCGATGAGCCGCAGGGCGTCGTCGCCCGTGGTGGACGGGCCGAGCTTGACGCCGATGGGATTGCGCAACCGGGAGAGTAGGTCCACGTGCGCGCCGTCGAGTTCGCGCGTGCGCTCCCCGATCCACAGGAAGTGCGCGGATGTGCCGTACGGCAGGTTCGTGCGGGAGTCGATGCGGGTCAGTGCACGCTCGTAGTCAAGCAGCAGCGCCTCGTGACCCGCGAAGAACTCGGTGGTCTTGAGAGCGTCGAAGTCGGAGCCGCACGCGGCCATGAACTTCACCGCGTGGTCGATCTCGCGCGCCATGGACTCGTAGCGGGCGTATGCCGGGTTGGCCGCGAAGCCCATGTTCCACGCGTGCACGCGGCGCAGGTCCGCGAACCCGCCCTGGGTGAAGGCGCGAATCAGGTTCAGCGTGGACGCGGACGTGTGGTAACCGCGCACCATCCGCTTGGGATCGTGAACGCGGGACTCCTCGGTGAAGTCGAAACCGTTGACCATCTCCCCACGGAACGAGGGCAGGGTCACGCCGTCGCGGGTCTCGTCGTTGGACGAACGCGGCTTGGAGAACTGCCCCGCCATGCGCCCCATCTTGACCACGGGCAGCGACGCGCCGTACGTGAGCACCACGGCCATCTGCAGCAGCGTGCGCACGCGGGCCGAGATCTTGTCCGCGGTGGCACCGGCAAACGTCTCGGCGCAGTCGCCGCCCTGCAGGAAGAACGCCTCACCGTTGGCCACCTGGGCCAGGCGCGCGCGCAGCCGGTCGACCTCCCCCGCGAACACGAGGGGCGGGACGGCGTTGAGCTCCTGCATGCTGCTCGCGAAGTCGGGGTGCTGCGCCCACTGGGGGTGCTGACCGATCGTCTTGTCCCGCCACTCGTCCAGGCCGGGATAGTTCGCCGCGCTCGGGGAGGGGGACGACACGGTTCGGATCTGTTCAGGCAGCGTTATGGAACTCATTCGGACAGTCTAGGCGGATTCCTTGGGACCGCGCTCGTCCGTTCCGTCATGTGAACGTCCCTGCAGCTTGGCGCCCAGGTTGCTCGCCTGCTGGGACACGGCGTCCGTGACCGCGCGTCCCTTGTCCCGGGTGGCCTCGACGACGTCGCGGGCCTGGTTCTTGAGCGCTGCGGTCTTCTCCTCGGCGAGCGCGCGCTTGTGATCGGCAGCGTAGACGTCTGCCATTTCCTGGCCAGAGATCTTCTGGATCGCGGCCATGATCTCGTCCGTCACGCGGCGCATGGTCGCGTGGTCCCCGCGCCGGGACATCAGGTCCGAGAAGTCCATGGGCTCACCGAAGACCGTGGTGACCTTGGCACGGCGCGGATCCGGGAACCGTGAGCCCAGGGGCTGCATCTTGTCCGTGCCGAACATCGCCACGGGGATCACGGGGGCCCCGGTCTCCAGCGCGAGGCGGGCCACACCGATCTTCCCCTTGTAGAGCCGACCGTCCGGGGAGCGCGTACCCTCCGGGTAGATCCCGATCAGCTTGCCCTCGGCGAGTGCCTGGCCACCGGCACTGAGCGATTTGGCGCTGGCCTTGCCACCCCTGCGGTCCATGGGGATCTGGTTGATGGCTTTGAAGAACGCGCCGATCACGCGCCCCTTGAGCCCGGGGGTCGTGAAGTACTCGGACTTGGCCAGGAAATACACCTGGCGCGGCACGGCCACGGGCATGAAGACGGCGTCCGGGACGGACAGGTGGTTGCTCGCGAGGATCGCGGGGCCGTGCTCGGGGACGTTCTCCAGACCCACCACGGTGGGTCGGCACACCAGATTGACCACGGGGCCCACCACGTAGGTCTTCAAGAACATGTACACCATGAGCGGGGAACCCTTTCGTCATCGCGGGAGTCACCGGATGCCCGCGGTGACCCGGCCGTGCACCGGTGCGCACACGCGGCACCGTGCCTTTGTTCCGCCACATTCTCTCACGAGTTCTCGCGGCGGCTGGCACAATGGCGCCATGTTCTCCGATCAGCAACTCCACGGCCCCCTGCACCTTCCCGGCTCCTCCTCCGTGGGGGTCCTCCTACTGCACGGCTTCACGGCCACCACGGCCTCCGTGCGGGATTGGGCGCACGCCGTCCACGAGGCCACCGACGACGCCGGAGCCCACCCGGGCGTGCGCGTCCCCCTGCTGCCCGGGCACGGGACGCAGTGGGAGGAACTGGCCGAACAACCATGGCAGGCCTGGCGGGACGCCGTGGACGAACAGTACTGGGCGTTGCGCCGCGAGCACGACCGCGTGGTCGTGGGCGGGCTGTCCATGGGCGGCGCGCTGGCCCTGCACACCGCGGCCCGGCGGGAGGTCACCGGGGTGCTGCTCGTGAACCCCGCGCTGTCCCTCGTGAACCGGATGGCGCGGTTCAGTCACCTGCTGAGTCCCGTGGTCGCGTCCCTGCCCGGGATCGGTGGCGACGTCAAGAAGGAGGACGTCCTGGAGTCCACCTACGACCGCACGCCCCTCGCCGCCGTCGCGCAGCTGAACGTGCTGATGCACCGGACCGTGCGCATGCTCCCGGCGATCACCGCGCCCACCGTGGTGTTCCGTTCCGAGGTGGACCACATCGTCTCCGGGGACTCCGCGGACCTGGTGGCCGAGCACAGTTCCGGGGACGTCCGCGTGGTCGATCTGCAGAACAGCTACCACGTGGCCACCCTGGATCACGATGCCCCACTGCTCGAACGGATCTCCCGGGACGCGGTCCAGCGGTTGTCCCGGGGCGAGCAGTTCCTCCCCGAGGACCCCTCGTGAGTTCACGCCAACCACCGGAGGACCCGTTCGAGCGGATCATCCGCGGCAACTCGTGGGACGACGTCCCCCGCGACGACGAGGACCTCGAACCGTGGGCCGAGGACTTCCCGTGGGAGCCCCGCGAGCAATCGGCCGAGGAGATCCCCGTCGAGCTGCGGGACACCCGGGAGGACGAACGCTACGAGCCCGATCCCGGGCCCGTTACGAGCGGGATCTCCCCCGCCATGCTGCGCGCCCTGAGCACCGTGCTCGCGGTCATCGTGATCATGGTCGGACTCGCCCTGTTGCCCGGTCCCCTGCCCCCGGTTATGTGGCTGCTGGGCCTCGTGGGTCTGGTCACGGGTCTGTACCTGGTCTTCCGCGCGCTGCCGCAGGACTCCCCCGAGGACGACGACGGCGCCGTCGTCTGACGCGTCCGCGCGGCGCGTTCCAGCGGGTCCGGCTCCCCGGACGCGGGTGTCTCCGCCACAGTCCTGCCGGGGTCGCCGTCATGTGGTGGACACGTCCAGTATATGCCGGGAGTGAGGCGCGACACACAGTAGGCTGAGAGCCGTTCCCATCAGGAAGGTGCCCCTCCATGCGACGCGTCAGCGCCCCGGCCATCGTCGATCCCCTGCCGTACCCCGGCATCGCCCACATCCTTGCCGAACGCGCCGAGCAGAAACCCGACACGGTGCTGTACACCGTGCTCGCAGAAGGGCGCGAGCGGGACGTCACGGCGCGACAGTTCCGTGACGAGGTCGTGGCCCTCGCCCGCGGGATCGCCGCGAAGGGCATCCGCCCCGGCGAGCGCGTGGGCCTGCTGAGCCGCACGCGCTATGAGTGGACGCTCGTGGACTTCGCCCTGTGGTGGGTCGGCGCAGTGCCGGTGCCCGTCTACGACACGTCCTCCCCCGATCAGATCGCCCACATCATGTCTGATTCGCAGGCCGTGGCGATCTTCGTGGAGACCGACGAACTGGCCGAACGCGTGCAGCGGGCCACCGGGATCACGGAGTTCGCGGCCGCACGGCGGATCTGCGTCTTCGACACCGCCTCCAGCGAAAACTCCCTGGAGGCCATGATCGCGGGCGGCGCGGACCGCACGGATCTGCAGACGCCCTACGACGGCGTGACCCTGGACGACGTCGCGACCCTCATCTACACCTCGGGGACCACGGGTGCGCCCAAGGGCTGCGAACTGACCCACCGCAATTTCGTGTCGTGCTCGCAGAACACCATCCCGGTGGCCGGTGCCGTCATGGCCGGGGGGTCCCGCACCCTCATGTTCCTGCCGCTCGCGCACGTGTTCGCCCGGTTCGTGGAGGTCACGTCCCTGGACGCCGGGATCACCCTGGCCCACACGCCGGATGTCTCCCACCTCATGGAGGACCTCGCCCGGTTCAAGCCCACGTTCATCCTGGCCGTGCCCCGCGTGTTCGAGAAGATTCTGGTGGGCGCGCGGTTCAAGGCCCAGGCCGGTTCGCCCGTGAAGAAGCTGATCTTCGAACGGGCCGTCGCGACCGCCGTCGCGTGGTCACGCGCCACCGTGAAGGGCCCCGTGCCGCCGCTGCTCGAAGCCCGCCACCGCCTCTACGACAAGCTCGTGTACTCCACGCTGCGCCAGGCCATGGGCGGGGACGTGCGCTATGCCGTCTCCGGGGGTGCAAGTCTGGGCGACTACCTCGCGCACTTCTTCAACGGGATCGGTGTGTACGTGGTCGAGGGCTACGGGCTCACCGAGACGACCGCCCCCATCGCGGCGAACTTCCCGAGCCTCAACCGGCTCGGCACGGTGGGCCACCCGATCCCCGGCAACGACGTCGCGATCGCCGCGGACGGGGAAATCCTCGTGCGCGGCGCCAACGTGTTCAAGGGCTACCACGGGCTGCCCGATAAGACCGCCGAGGCGTTCTTCGACGGTTGGTTCGCCACCGGGGACCTGGGCCACCTGGACGACGAGGGTCTGCTCACGGTCACGGGGCGCAAGAAGGAGATCATCGTCACCGCGGGCGGCAAGAACGTGATCCCCAACCAACTCGAGGACCCCATCCGCGCCTCCGCGACCGTGGGGCAGATCATGGTCGTCGGGGACGACCGCCCCTTCGTGGCCGCCCTGATCACCCTGGACCCCGAGACGCTGCCCAAGGTGCTGCCCGGACTCGGGCTGGATCCGCACATGAGCGTCGACCGGGCCGCACGCGAGGAGGCCGTCATCGACCACGTCCAGAAGATCGTGGACCACGCCAACGCCAAGGTCTCCCGCGCGGAGGGCATCAAGGCCTTCCGCATCCTGGACCGTGACCTCACGATCGAGGACGGCCACCTCACTCCGTCCATGAAGCTCAAGCGGGCCAAGGTCGCCCAGGACTTCGCGCGCGAGATCGAGGACATCTACGCGCGCTGACAGCCCGCCGACGCCGTGGGGTGCCCGGGCCAGGAACTGCGCTTCGCATACCGGGCTCCGGGGGCCCGGTTTAGTCCTCCGTGCGCTGCCCGGGGACGTCCAGACCCAGTAGCGCGTTCTCCACCACCTCCGCGAGCGCGGGGTGGATCCAGTACTGGCCGCGTGCCATTTCGTGGGCCCGCAGCCCGAAGGACATGCCCTGGACGAGCGGCTGGATCAGGTTGGAGGAATCGCGGCCGATGAGGTGTGCCCCCAGCAGCTCGCCGGTGCGGGCGTTCGCGATGAGTTTGCAGATCCCGGCGTGGTCCTCCATGGCCCAGCCGTAGGCCACGTCCCCGAAGTCCTGTTCCTTGATCGTGATCCGCTCGTCGTTCCGGGCGGCCCACTCGCGGGCCTGGACCTCGGTCATGCCCACGGACGCGATCTGCGGTTCAGTGAACACCGCGGACGGCACGTAGCGGTGATCGGTCGCGCGCAGATCCTGCGGGTGCACCACGTTGTGGGAGACCGTGCGGGCCTCGGCGTTGGCCACGTGCTTGAGCTGGTACGGGGAGCACACGTCCCCGAGGGCCCACACGCCGGTCACGGGTTCCCCGTCCGAGAGCACACGCTGGTACTCGTCCACGGCGAGCAGACCGCCACCGGTGACGTCCAGGTGGGCGGCTTCCGGGCACAGCGTGTCCGCATTGGGGACGCGCCCCGTGGCCAGCAGGACGACGTCGGCGGTGCCGTCCCAGTGCTGTGCGGAACCGTCGGAGGCCTGCGCCGACACCGTCAGGCGGCCGTCCTCGGCACGCTCGATCCCGGAGAGCGTCCACCCGAGTTGCAGGTCCCACTGTTCGGCGGCCTCGCGCGTGAAGCGTTCGGCGATCGTGTCGTCGTGTTCGCGCAACAAGCGCTGCGAACGGTTGAGCTGGGTCACGGAGGCGCCCAGTCCGCGGAAAACGTGGCAGAACTCGGCGGCCACGTACCCGCCGCCCACCACGATGACGTCTCGGGGGAACTCGTCCAGGCGCATCACGGTGTCCGAGGTGTGCACCCCGGGCAGGTCGGTACCCAGCACGTCGGGGATGCTGACCCGCGAACCGTTGGCCAGCACGATCTCATCGGCGGTGATCCGCTGCCCGGACTCGGTCTCGAGGACCTTGGGTTCCACGAAGTGCACGTACTCCTGGATCACCGTGACGTTGTCGAGCGACTCGCGGTACTGCAGCCCGTTCTTGGAGATCGCGTCGATCCGGGCGAAGATGCGATCCCGCATGCCGGGCCAGTCCACACCCTCGATCACGGCGTCCAGGCCCAGCCGTATGGCGTCCCGCGCTTGGTCCCCCACGGTGGCCGGGTACGCGTACATCTTGGTGGGGATGCACCCCACGTTCAGACACGTCCCCCCGAACCGGCCGGGTTCCACGATGGCGACGTCGAGGTCCGCGTACTCGTCTGTAAGGATGGAGTTGCCGGAGCCGGAGCCCACGATGATCAGGTCGAAAGAACGCATGTGCCCCATCCTAGGCCGCCGCCCCGCGCGTCCGAGGACAGGCGGGGCGGCGGGATCCGTCACTCGGGGTCGATCACCAGCACCAGGTCCCCGCCGCTGACGTGCGCGGTGTCCGCAAGTGCCGCGCGGGAGACCGTGCCCGAGACCGGCGCAGTGATGGACGCCTCCATCTTCATGGCCTCGATCGTGGCCACTGAGTCCCCCGCGGCGACCTTTGCCCCCTCGGAGACCGTGACCGTGACCGCACCTGCGAAGGGTGCCGCCACGTGCCCGGGCTTGGAGGTGTCCGCCTTCTCGGTCTCCACGGCCTGGGACTTCACCGACTCGTCGCGGATCTCGAGCAGGCGCAGCTGACCATTGAGGGTCACCATGACCGTGCGCATCCCCTTCTCGTCCGGTTCGGAGATCGCCTGCAGGGTGACCAGCAGCCGCACCCCCTTGCCGAGCGAGATGACGTGCTCGTGGTCCTGTTTCAGCCCGTACAGGAAGTCGCGGGTGTGCAGGAGGGAGATGTCCCCGTACTTGGTGCGCGAGTTCTGGTAGTCGCGCGTGGGGCCGGGGAAAAGCAGCCGGTTCAGGGCCGCGCGGCGCACCTCGCCCGGCTGGGCGAGCTCCTCGACATCCTGCTCCGAGAGCTCCTCGTCCGCCAGGTGCACGGTGCGTCCCTCCAGCGCTTTGCTGCGGAACGGTTCCGGCCAACCCGCGGGCGGGGTGCCGAGCTCGCCGGCGAGGAAGTTGATCACGGAGTCCGGGATGTCGAACTTGCGGGGATCGGCCTCGAACTCGGCGGGGTCCACGTCCATGCCCACGAGCTGCAGGGCGAGGTCGCCCACCACCTTGGACGACGGCGTGACCTTGACCAGGTGCCCCAGCATCCGGTCCGCGGCGTGGTACATGTCCTCGATCGCCTCGAACTTCTCCCCGAGCCCCAGCGCGATGGCCTGCTGGCGCAGGTTTGAGAGCTGCCCGCCCGGGATCTCGTGGCGGTACACGCGGCCGGTGGGCCCGGTCAGCCCGGACTCGAAGGGCTTGTAGATGGAGCGCACCACTTCCCAGTAGGGCTCCATGTCGCTCACGGTGTCCAGATCAAGTCCGGTGTCCCGGTCCGTGTTCTCGAGCGCGGCCACGAGCGCGGAGCCCGAGACCTGGGACGTGGTGCCGGCCATGGACGCGGATGCGGCGTCGACGGCGTCGACCCCGGCCTCCGCAGCGGCGAGCAGCGTGGCGAGCTGCCCGCCCGCGGTGTCGTGGGTGTGCAGGTGCACCGGCAGGTCGAAGCGCTCGCGCAGGGCCGCCACGAGACGCCGCGCGGCCTCCGGGCGCAGCAACCCCGCCATGTCCTTGATCGCCAGGATGTGCGCGCCGGCGTCCACGCACTGCTGAGCGAGGTCCAGGTAGTAGTCGAGCGTGTAGACGTTCTCCTGCGGGTCGAGCAGGTTGCCCGTGTAACACAGGGTCACCTCAGCCACCGCGGTGCCCGTGGCCCGCACCGCCTCGATGGCCGGGCGCATCTGCTCGACGTCGTTGAGCGCGTCGAAGATCCGGAAGATGTCGACGCCGGTCTCGGCCGCCTCCGCGACGAATGCGTTGGTCACCTCCACCGGGTACGGCGTGTACCCCACGGTGTTGCGCCCGCGCAGCAGCATCTGGATGGGGATGTTCGGCATTGCCTCGCGCAGCAGCCGCAGCCGCTCCCACGGGTCCTCCCCCAGGAAGCGCAGCGCGACGTCGTACGTGGCACCGCCCCAGGCCTCGACCGAGAGCAGCCCCGGCAGCAGGTGCGCGTACGCGGGTGCCGCCGCGAGCAGGTCGCGGGTGCGCACACGGGTGGCCAGCAGGGACTGGTGGGCGTCACGGAACGTGGTGGACGTCACTGCGAGCGGTTCGTAGTTCCGCAGGGTACGCGCGAAGCCCTCGGGCCCCTGCTCCTGGAGCACCTGGCGCCAGCCGGAGGGCACCTCGTGGGAGGACGGGCCGTCGAACGGGCTGCGGAAGGGTTCGTCCCGCTTGTCCCCCGGGTAGTGCGGGAGCTTGTCGCGCGGGTCCATGCCGTCGATGCGCTCGCCGTGGGGCTTGTTGACCGTCACCTCCGCGAGGTAGTTCAGCGCGCGGGTGCCGCGGTCCGCCGAGCCCTTGCCCTTGAGCAGGTCCGGGTGGTTCTCGATGAAGTCCGTGGCCACGTCCCCGGCCAGGAAGTCCGGATTGTGCAGCACGGCCTGCAGGAACTGGATGTTGGTAGCGATCCCACGAATGCGAAACTCGGCGAGCGCGCGGCGGGCGCGGTGCACCGCGGTGGTGTAGTCGCGTCCGCGGCACGTGAGCTTCACGAGCATCGAGTCGAAGTGCGGGGAGATCTCCGCGCCCGCGTAGAGCGTGCCGCCGTCCAGGCGCACACCGGCGCCACCGGCGGAACGGTAGGCCGAGACCTTCCCCACGTCCGGGCGGAAGTCGTTGGCGGGATCCTCCGTGGTAATCCGGCACTGCAGGGCGGCCCCGCGCACGCGCAGCGCGTCCTGCGAGATGCCCAGGTCGTCCAGGCTCTCACCGGCGGCGATGCGCAACTGGGACTGGACCAGGTCCACGTCCGTGATCTCCTCGGTCACGGTGTGCTCCACCTGGATCCGGGGGTTCATCTCGATGAACACGTGCTGCCCCGCGCGTTCCCCCGCGGTGTCCACGAGGAACTCCACGGTGCCCGCGTTGACGTAGCCGAGCTCCCGGGCGAACTTCACCGCGTCCCGGTGCAGGGCGTCACGGATCTCCTCGTCCAGGTGCGGTGCCGGGGCGATCTCGATGACCTTCTGGTGCCGGCGCTGCAATGAGCAGTCCCGTTCGAACAGGTGCACGATGTTGCCCTCATTGTCCGCGAGGATCTGCACCTCGATGTGCCGCGGACGCAACACGGCCTGCTCGATGAACACGGTGGGGTCACCGAACGCGGTGTCCGCCTCGCGCATCGCGGCGTCGAGCGCTTCCGCCAACTGTTCGGGCTTCTCCACGCGCCGCATCCCGCGGCCACCGCCACCGGCGACCGCCTTGACGAACACCGGGAAGCCGATCTTCTCCGCGGCCTCGATCAACGTCTCCTTGTCCGAGGAGGGGTCCGAGGACTCGAGCGTGGGGATGCCCGCGCGCCGCGCGGCCCGCAACGCCTCGACCTTGTTCCCGGCGAGTTCCAGGATCTCGGCGCGCGGACCCACGAACGTGATGCCCTCCGCCTCGGCCGCGCGCGCCAGGTCCGGGTTCTCGGACAGGAAACCGTAGCCCGGGTAGATGGCGTCCGCCCCGGACTCCTTGGCCACGCGCACAATCTCGGCCACGTCCAGGTACGCGCGGACCGGGTGACCCTCCTCCCCGATGTGGTAGGCCTCGTCCGACTTCTGGCGGTGGATCGAATTGCGGTCCTCGTACGGGAAGACGGCAACGGTCTTGGCGCCGAGTTCGTACGCCGCTCGAAACGCGCGAATGGCAATCTCGCCGCGGTTGGCCACCAGGATCTTGGAGAACATGACTACCGTTTCCGCACGCGGCGCCCTGTGGGGCCCGCGCACTGGGTGAGGAGACGACTACCGGGACAGCTTACGTGAGCCACGCCTCGGCAGGGTAGCCCGGATGTCGTGTCCCCTGTGCCGGTCCAGACAACATCCGCCGCTCGTGGTGACATCTACAGCTCATGACGACGACGCCGCGCGGCACCGCCCTACCCGGCTCGCGACGTGCGGTGATCCACCCACTAGCATGGAACAGGCTGGTGGGCAGCCCCCATTTCAGGTGACAGAAGGGTGATCCGTGCAGATCGTCAGCATCAGCAGCCTCAAGGGCGGGGTGGGCAAGTCCTCCGTGGTCCTGGGGTTGGCCTCCGCCGCTCTCGAAGCACACGTCCCCACGCTCGTGGTGGACCTGGACCCCCACGGCGACGCCTCCACGGCGCTCGGCGTCCACGCCCGCCCGGGGCACGAGGTGGGCACCGTGCTGCGCCGCCCCCGCAAGGGTGCACTGGCCTCCGTGGCCACGGCATCTTCGTGGACCAAACATCCCATCACCCCGCACACCGTGCCCGCGGGCCCGGGCGCCCCTGCCGACGGGTCATCGACCGGGGACGGCGCACGAGCCGTGCTGGACGTGGCACCAGGCTCCGCGGCGTCGTCGCACCTTGACCACGCCGCGTTCCGGACCAAGGACCTCAAGCGTCTCGAGACCGCGCTGCGGGGACTGGCCCGCTACGAGCTCGTGCTGATCGACTGCCCGCCCACCCTGAGCGCGCTGACCCGCATGGCGTGGGCCGCGTCCCACAAGGTGCTCTCCGTGGCCGAGCCGTCCCTGTTCTCCGTGGCGGGCACCAAGCGCACCATGACGGCGCTCGCGCAGTTCGAAACTTCCCGGATCTGGGCCGTCCCGGAGGCCGGGGTGGTGATCAACCGCGTGCGCGACGACTCGGTCGAACAGCGTCACCGCATGCGGGAACTGCAGGAGTTGTTCGGACCGCTCGTGGTGGATCCCGTGCTGCCGGACCTGTCCGTGATGCAGCAGATCCAGGGGGCCGCGTGGCCCGTCCACCGCTGGCCGGGTGCCCCGGCTCAGGATCTCGCGCAGCGCTTCGGCACCATTCTGGCGGGCCTCACGCGCTGATCCCGCAACCCGCGGCGGCGGGGTGCGGTGGCGGGTCAGCCCGCGTTCTTCTTGCGACGGCGCGCGCGCCGGGCGGACAGCTCGTCCTCCGGGAACGGATCCGCGGCGGGGGCCCCGTCCAGGCTCGTGTGTTCGCCCGGCATGGAGGCCAGCGTGCCCTCGACCTCGCGCCACACCCGACCCACCGCGATCCCGAACACGCCCTGACCGCCCTGGACCAGGTCGATGACCTCGTGGGGGGACGTGCATTCGTAGACGCTCGCGCCATCGGACATGAGCGTCAACCGCGTGAGGTCCTCGATGTTGCGCAGCCGCAGCGCGCCCACCGCCGAGCGGATCTGCTGCAGGGAAACACCGGTGTCGAGCAGGCGCTTGACGACCTTGAGCACCAGGATGTCCCGGAAGCTGTAGAGCCGCTGCGACCCGGAGCCCTTGGCGCCGCGCACGGTGGGTTCCACGAGATCGGTCCGCGCCCAGTAGTCCAGCTGGCGGTACGTGATCCCCGCGGCCTTGCACGCGGTGGGACCGCGGAAGCCCACGGTCTCGTCGTAGCCGCCCAGGTTGTCAGTGAACAACATCTCCTGGGTGCCGCCGGCGAGGGAAGATGCGCGCAGCCGTGCCGCGTCCAGCGGCAGCTCCGGATTGCTCAAGCGTCCTCCTCGTGCGTGGGTGGGGGTGTCCGATCCCCCGGACACGGGCACCAGCGCGCTGATGCCTCCTCGACGGTAAACCCACGGGTGGAGCGGGTCAAAGACATTGCCCACGGGCGGGCCCGTGTCGTCAGCCTACCCGCACGGGGCCCTGACGGGGTGGAATCAGGACTGGAAATCGTCCGGATCCACGTGGTCCAGGAAATCCCGGAATTCCCGGACCTGGGCCTCGGCCTCCTGCGGCTGGTCCCCCGTCTGTTCCCGCAGCTCCCCGTCCGGGCTGAGCACCAGACCGGCCTCGTCCAGCACGGCCGCGGCGCACAAGATGGGGCACGACGTGCGCGCGGCGATCGCGAGGGCGTCCGAAGCGCGGGCGTCCACCACGGTGCCGTCGTCGAAGGAGATGGCCGCGTGGAACACCGTGTTTTCCACCGTGTGCACCACGACGTCCCGCACGCTGCGCCCGAGCTGGTCCACCACGGACAACAGGAGGTCGTGTGTAAGGGGGCGCGGGGGCTCGATGCCCTGCAGCGCGAACACGATGGACGTGGCTTCGTTGGTCCCCATCCAGATGGGTAGACGCCGGGCGCCCTGGAGTTCGCGCAGCACGACCACGGGCTGGCCCGTGGGCACGTCCATGCGCACCCCGGCGATCTCCATGCGCACGTTCGGGCTCATTGCGCGCTCCCGTCCGTGTCCGGCGAGGCGAACGGTTGCACCGTCTCCTCCACCTGCGAGGTCACAAGCGCGGTCATCACGGTGAGGCACAGCGAAGCGATCTCTCGAGCCCGCTGCACGGCCCTCCGCCGCGTCTCGGGGTCCCTGCGGTTGCGCAACGGTGAGATGCTGCCCTCGACCAGGGCGATCACGCGCTCCGAGGCGCCCCGCAGCACCCGCAGGTGCCGCGGTTCGATCCCGTACCCGTTGAGCTTGCCCGCCGCCACGGCCACGGTAAGTGCGTGGCCGTCGAACGCGCCGACCCGTTCCACGAGCAGGCCGTGGTTGAGCAGTTCCCGCAGCAGCGGCACGTCCGTGCCCGACCGCGCCGCGAGCTCGCGCAGGGTGTACCGCCGACCGCCGTCCGGAACCGGTGAAGTGGGTTCGGGGTCGACGCCGTCCCCGGAGCGTCCGGTCCCTGGTTCCTGCCGCTCGGTGTCCTGCGCGGGATCCTCGCCCCGGTCCAAGCGGTCACGGATGACCCGCAACGGGAGGTAGCGCTCACGCTGCAGCGTCAACACGGTCTCCAACCGGGCGACGTCCTCGTGCGAGTACTTGCGGTACCCCGAGGCGCTCCGCAACGGGTGCACGAGTCCCTGGTCCTCGAGGAAGCGCACCTTGGACGCGGTCAGTTCAGGGAACTGCGGCTGCAATCGGCGCAGTAACGCTCCGATACCCACCCGCGGGATCTGCGGTCGTTCGGAATCAGGCATGGAGCGCGTCAGGAACCGTTCTGCACGGAGTGGTAGTACGTAAACCGGAACTTGCCGATCTGGACCTGGTCGCCGTTCTCCAGCACCTTGGTGGCGACGCGGTCACCGTTGACGTAGGTGCCGTTGAGGGAGGACTGGTCCACTGCCTCGAACGTACCGCTGCGTCGGATGAACTCCACATGACGGCGGGACACCGTAACGTCGTCCAGGAACACCGAGCACGCCGGGTGACGACCCGCGACGATCTCGTCCCGGTCCAGCAGGAACCGGGCACCGGTCAGCCCGCCGTTCGTCTCCAGCAGCAGCGCGGAGCCCGGGGGCAGAGAGGCCACCGCGTTCTGCTCACTCTCGGAGAGTTTGTGGTGAGCGGCATGGGCCAGCACATCCCCCACGATCTGGATGGATGTGGTCTCCGGACCCGCCTGGGTACCGGGTTTCTCATGGTTCGACATCAGGGTTCCCTCACCTCACGTGAAGTTGGCGTATTCAGTCCAGCAACTGCTGGTAAGCATCGGCGTCCAATAGCTGCCCGGTGGCATCCGAGGAGTCCACGCGCACGGTGAACAGCCAGCCGGATCCGTACGGGGACTCGTTGAGCGCGCCGGGGTTGTCCACGAGGTCGTCGTTGACGCTCACGATCTCGCCGCTGACGGGCGCGAAGAGATCGCTCACGGACTTGGTGGACTCGACCTCCCCCACCACGTCCCCGGCGGAGACAGTGTCCCCGACCTCCGGTAGCTGGACGAACACGACCTCGCCCAGTTCGTTCTGTGCGTGGTCCGTGATGCCCACGCGGAAAGTGTTGTCCTCGTGGAGGTCCTCGACCCACTCGTGTTCTTCGGTGTACGCGAGTTCCGCGGGAATGTTGGTCATGTCGGTCAGTTTAGGGCACGACTCACGCAGTCGGGTTCATCACACGTGCGCGTGTGCAGCGCGCCGGTATTAGCTGAACGGCCTACGAGGTTCAGGCGCGCTCACGCGGCGCTCAGCCGATACCGCCCCGGCGGGTGTATTTTGACCCCGTGCCCATCACCGAGGCCCTCCGCCAGGCCGCGTTCCGCGCGCGCACGCACGGGTCCAGGATCCCCCGCGCCGTCCCCCTGAGCCGACGACGCCGCGATCCGCTGCACCTGCACGAGCTCACCCCTGCCCGGTCCGCGCGGATCATCGTCACGGCCTTCCTGATGGCGGTGCTCACGGGCACCGCGCTACTCATGCTGCCCCCAGCCACCACGGCTCCCGGGGGCACGGACGTGCTCACGGCGGCGTTCACCGCGACTTCCGCGTTGTGCGTGACCGGCCTGGTCACGGTGGACACCGCGACCTACTGGACGCCATTCGGTCAGGTGGTCATCATCTGTCTGATCCAGGTGGGTGGCCTGGGTGTCATGACGTTCACGACCATGCTGGGGATCCTGCTGGCCCGTAAATTCGGCCTGTCCTCCCGGTTGCTCGCCAACGCGGAGACGAAATCCCGCGGCGGAGCGCGCAAGGTGGTCGCACGCATCGTGGCGACCACCGCCGTGATCGAGAGCATCGCGGCGCTCATCCTGTTCCTGCGGTTCTGGGGCCACTACCACTACCCGCCGGGCACCGCCCTAGCCCACGCGGGGTTCCACGCCGTGTCCGCGTTCAACAACGCGGGATTCGCGCTGTACACGCTCAACGTCATGGACTTCGCGGGCGACGCCTGGATCCTGCTCACGCTCGCGGCGTGCGTGATCCTGGGCGGGCTAGGCTTCCCGGTGCTCTACGAACTGCGCCGCCACATCCGGGTGCCCCGGCGCTGGAGCATGAACACCCGGCTCGTGCTGCTCGCGACCCCCGTGCTGCTCGCGGGAGGCACGCTGTTCCTGCTGATGCTCGAGTGGAACAACCCGGGCACCCTGGGCGGCCAACCGCCCGCGGTCAAGCTGCTCAACGCGTTCTTCCAGTCCACGATCTCCCGCACCGCGGGCTTCAACAGCATCGACATCGGTCACATGCACCCGGTGTCGTGGCTCGGGATGGACATTCTGATGTTCATCGGCGGCGGCCCCGCGGGCACGGCCGGTGGTCTCAAGGTCACGACGTTCGGGGTGCTGTTCTTCGTGGCCCTCACCGAAATCCGGGGTGGCGCCGCGGTACCCGTGCTCGGCAAGCAGCTCTCCCGCTCCGTCCAGCGCGAGGCCATCACGGTCGTGGTGCTCGCGACCGTGGCGGTGATCGGTGGCACGATGCTCATCATGCTCACGGACACCGGCCTGGGCCTGGACCGTGTCCTGTTCGAGTCCGTCTCCGCGTTCGCGACCGTGGGACTGAGCACGGGGATCACCCCCACGCTCGCCCCGTTCGCGCAGTGGGTGTTGATCGCCCTGATGTTCACGGGCAGACTCGGCCCGGTCACCGTGGCCGCGGCCATCGCATTCGGCCGCCGCCCACCCCATTACGAGCTGCCCAAGGAACGACCGCTCATCGGATGAGCCCGGGCCCCGCCCGCGCCACCCGTGGACCCGGTGCTCGACGACCACGACCCACGAAGGAAGCCCCATGTTCGGATCCCACCCCGCCGCGTCTTCTCGCAACGCCATGGCCAACGCCGTGGTCGTGATCGGGCTGGGCCGCTTCGGCGGTGCCCTGGCCACGGAACTGATGCGCAACGGCACGGACGTGCTGGGCGTGGACATGGACGAGACGGTGGTCCAGCGCTTCAACGGCAAGCTCACGTCCGTGGTGCGCGCGGACGCCACGGACGAGGACGTGCTGCGGGAGCTGTCCGTGGACGAGTTCGACCGCGCGGTCGTGGGCATCGGTTCGGACATCCAGGCGAGCATTCTCGCGGCGTCCCGGCTCGTGAAGTTCGGGTGCCCCGCGATCTGGGCCAAGGCCATCACGGAGCCCCACGCGGAGATCCTGACCCAGATCGGCGTGCAGCACGTGGTCAATCCCGAGAGCGACATGGGCACGCGTGCCGCGCACCTGATCCAGCACCGGATCCTGGACTTCGTGCCCATCGACGCGGACTACGCCCTGGTGCGGTGCACCCCGCCGGAACCCATCCAGCAACGACCCATGGACCTGCTCAACGTGCGGCGTCGGTTGGGGGTCTCGGTGGTGGCCGTGTGCCGCCCGAGCGGTCAGTGGGAGCCCATCGAACCCGGCACCATGCTCTACGACGACGACCAGATCCTCGTGACTGGGCCCACCGCCAAGGTAGAGCACTTCTCGAACCTGACCTGAGGGTGTTCCTATAGGAACCGAGTCAGTCGGCGCAGCTCACGGGCCGTGGCCGCGGGAGCGCCGTCGGGGCGCACGAGGGCGTCGAGGCGGCGGCGCAGTGCGGCGTCGTCGCACTCCAGGCCGATGGCCACGACCCGGGACCGCGCGGGCTCGTCGGAGGGCCGTGACACCCGGTCCACCGAGACGTATCCCGCCACGGAGTGCGCCACGAACCGGCGGATCCCCCGGCCCGCGGCGACGTCCACGATCGCCTTGATCCGGTGGACGGACGCGGGCGGGTCCTCGAGCAGCTCGGCGAACGCCGCGGGGTCCACGACCGAGGGCGCGTCCAGGGCCGTGGCGCGGTGGTGGACGTGGTGGTCGTGGTCGGGGGCCCGGCCGAACTCCCACAGCGCGAGCTGGCCGCCCTCGGGTACGGGGTGCTCGGCGGCGTCGAAGAACAACCGGGGATCGGCCGCCCCGTGGGGCGCGTCGATGACGAGCGCATGCGGATTGGCGTGCGCGATCCGTTCGCGCACCGCGGCGGTCTCCCGGGGATCGGCGAGGTCGGTCGTGGTCAGCAGCACGACCGCTGCGGCCTTGACGTGCTGCGCGAGGTCCCAGCCGCTGGCCTCCGCGAGCGCCACGCGGGCCACGGCGATCACCTCGACGAGCCCGCCGAAGCGTACGTCGCGCACCTCGCTGCCCAGGACCATATGGATGAGCCCCGGGGGCTCGGCGATCCCGGAGCCCTCGATCACGACCGCGTCGAGCTCGAGGGAGGGCCGGGACAGCGCACGCAGGGCGTCGTCGAGCTGGCGGGGGTCCTCGATGCAGCACAGGCACCCGCCCGCGATCGATACGGGTTCGGCAACGTGCCCCGCCACGAGCGCGGCATCGACATTCACGTCCCCGAAGTCGTTGATGATCACACCGATTCGCGCGCCGCCGGTCGCGAGGAAGTGGTTGAGCACCGTGGTCTTGCCGGAACCCAGGTAGCCGGTGAGGATCAGGACGGGAAGCGAGCTCGGCATGGGTCCATGCTTATCAGTCCGCGAGCATGTCCCGCACGAGGGGCGCAACACGCGTGCCGTAGAGCTCGATGCTACGCATGAGCTTTCCGTGGGACAGCGGGCCCGTGGAGATCTTCAGGTCGAAGCGCGAGGCACCCAGGGCCCGCACGCCCGCGGCGATCTTACGGGCCACGGTCTCGGGAGATCCCACAGCCATGGACCCGTGCTCCACCTCCTCCAGGAAGGACTCCTCGGTGGGTGCGGGCCACCCGCGCTCGGCTCCGATGCGCTCGGTGGAGATCGTGTAGGGGCGGAAGAACTCCTCGCGGGCCTGCTCGTCGGTGTCGGCGACGTACCCGTAGGAGTGGTAGGCCACGGGGTTGTCGGAATGGCCGAACTCGGCGAGCGCGCGGCGGTAGAGGTCGCTGAACGGCGAGAACCGCTCCACGGGCCCGCCGATGATCGCGAGCATGAGCGGGAGGTCGTAGTGCGCGGCCCGCACAACCGACTGCGGGGAACCACCCACCGCGATCCACGTGGGCAGCGGTCCGTTCTCGAGCGGCGGGTAGAGGCTCACGTCCCGCAGGTCCTGGGTCAGCGTGCCCTTCCAGGTCACCGGCTGACTCGTGCGCAGCGCCGCGAACAGCGCGAGCTTCTCCTCGAACAGTGCCTCGTAGTCCTGCAGGTCGTATCCGAACAGCGGAAAGGACTCGGTGAACGAGCCGCGGCCCAGCACGACCTCAGCCCGCCCGTGGGACAGCGCGTCCAGCGTGGCGAAGCGTTCGTAGACGCGCACCGGGTCGTCCGAGCTGAGCACCGTCACCGCCGTGCCCAGGCGCAACCGCTCGGTGCGCGTGGCGATCCCGGCGAGCACGACGTCCGGGGCGGAGATCGCGAAGTCGTCCCGGTGGTGCTCCCCGATCCCGATCGAGTGCAGCCCCACCTGATCCGCGAGCACCGCTTGCTCCACCACGTTGCGGACGGTCTGCGCGTGCGAGACGGGGCGGTCGTCGTCGTCCCACGTGACGTCCCCGAAGGTGTCGATTCCCAGTTCAACGGCCATGCCACGCACAACATTGTGGACACGTCAGCTATTCCGGTGGCGGCCCCTGCGGGTGGCCGGTCGCTTCCCCACCCCGCGGGCTCTTGCTAGGCTCGATCGCGATGCCCACGTTCCCGATCGCCACCGCCGCGCGCCCGCACGCCGTCCCTCGCGGCAGCGTGTCTCCGAGTCTGCTCGTCCGATCCGTGGGTACGAACGGCCAGGTGTCCTCGTGGGGCGCCAACCAGGCCGGCGCACCGCCATCGGCCTCCGTCCACTGACCCCGGAGCCGTTGCCGGCGCTCGTGAGCGCCCACGCCGTCCTCCGGCCCGCTCTGACCTCATGTCACCCCGGACCTAGGTGGACCCTTGCTACTTGCCTGCCTCGCGGGCGCACTCCTCACGTGCGCGCTCGCCCCCCTGTTGACCCGCGCGCTCGGCCGCAACGTCGGGTGGCTGCTCGCGGTGCCCCTGCTCGGCGCCGCGGCGCTGATCGCCCTCGGTTACGACGACGCCGCGCACTCCCCCGTGCAGCCCACCCCCGCGGTGGTCGAGTCCGTCCCGTGGATCCCGTCCCTGGACGTGGGGCTCGCCCTGCGCCTGGACGGGCTCTCCCGGGTCTTCACCCTCCTGGTCCTGGTGATCGGTGCCGCAGTGCTGTGCTACGCGACGCGCTATCTCGAGCGCACCGACCGCGCGGATCACGGGAAGCATGCGGGGTTCTACACGCTCATGACGGGCTTCGCCGCGGCCATGCTGGCCCTCGTGCTCGCCGACGACCTGGTGGTGTTCTACGTCGCGTGGGAGGCCACCACGCTGTGCTCGTTCCTGCTCATCGCGCGCTCGGGTGACGGGGCCCGGGAACCCGCGATCCGCACGCTGCTCGTGACCGTGGCAGGCGGGCTCGTGCTGCTCGCCGCGGTCACGCTCATGATCGTGGCCACCGGCACGACCCGGATCAGCACCGTGCTGACGCACGACGTGTGGGGTGCGCAGCCCGGGCTGACCACGCTCGTGGCCGTGCTCGTGGCGGTCGCCGCGTTCACCAAGTCCGCGCAGTTCCCGTTCCAGGCGTGGTTGCCGGACTCGATGGTCGCGATCACCCCGGTCTCCGCCTACCTGCACGCCGCGGCCATGGTCAAGGCCGGCATCTACCTCCTGTTGCGTTTCTCCCCCGTCTTCTCCGGGGTTCCCGCGTGGACCGTCCTGCTCGTGACGGCGGGTCTCGTCACCGCGGTGTTCGGCGCCGTGGCCGCGCTGCGCCGTTACGACCTCAAGGAACTGCTCGCCTACTCGACCATGAGCCAGCTGGGTCTGCTGACCGCGATGATCGGCGTGGGCACCACCGCCGCGCTCTCCGCCGCCGTGGTGCACACGGTCGCGCACGCGCTGTTCAAGTCCGCGCTGTTCATGGGCGTGGGCGTGATCGACCACAGCGCGCACACCCGCGACCTGCGCGAACTCGCCCGGATGAACCCGCGGATGCCCGTGACCGCCACGGTCATGGTGCTGGCCGCCGCGTCCATGGCGGGGATCCCCCTGCTGCTCGGTTTCGTGAGCAAGGAGTCCATGCTCGCGGCCTTCCTCGAGGCGCCCGGTCCCGCGTGGGCCCCGTGGTTGCTCACCGCCACGGCCGCCCTCGCCTCGGTCTTCACGGTCGCGTACTCCGCGCGCCTCGTGCTGGGCGCGCTCGGCGGCCGCAACGGCACGGTGGTGCGCGAGGCCCCGGCCACGTTCTGGGCCGCACCCGCCGCGGGTGCCCTCGCGGGGCTCGTCCTCGGTCTCGCGCCGTTCCTGCTGGACGGACTCGCCTCCGCGGGCGCGAGCGCGGCCGCCGGGTCCACCGTGGAGAAGCACCTCGCGGTGTGGCACGGCCTTGTCCCCGAACTCTTCGTCTCCCTCGCGGTGCTCGCCACGGGCGCGGTCCTGGTCCTCGCCCGACGCCGCGTGCACGCCGTCCTGGCCCCCCGCACCTTCCCGTTCTCCGCCCTGGACGGCGTGGACCGGGCGCGCGAGGGGATGATCCGGCTCGGCGGCGTCGTCGGCTCGTGGACGAACAGCCCCGCCCCCGCGCGGCACCTGGCCATCCCCGCGGTGTGCCTGAGCGTCGTCGCCCTGCTCGCCGTGTGGAGCACGAGCGAACTGCCGCCCGTGCGGATCGCGGCGAGCGAGCCCTTCGACTGGCTGCTCGCGCTGCTGATCGCGTGCGGCGTGGTGGCCATGATGAACGCGCGCAGCCTGATCTCCGCGATCGTGGTGACCGGGGTCGTGGGCTTCTCGATCACCGTGTGGTTCTTCGACCTGGGCGCCACGGACGTGGCCATGACCCAGCTGCTCGTGGAGATCCTCACGGTGTGCGTCATGGTCCTGTTGCTGCGCCGGTTGCCCGCGCGCTTCTCCTCCCCGGGCGCACGACGCCGCGTGGTCGCCCTGCTCGTGGCCGGCGCCGCGGGGCTGGCGACCACCGCGGGCGTGTGGATGCTGACCGGGCGGCGCGAGGTATCCCCCGCGTCCGAGTACTACCTGACCCACGGCTACGACGAGACGGGCGGGTCCAACCTGGTCAACACGATCCTCGTGGACTTCCGTGCCCTGGACACCCTGGGCGAGCTGACCGTGCTGGGGGTCGCCGGGCTCACGATCGCCGCCCTGCTGCACGGGCGCCGTCCCGCCGCGGACGACCCCGCCCCGATCGACGAGCAATCGCCCGTGAGCGACCCGGAGACCAACACCGTGTTCGTGCGCACCGCCGCTCGGTTGCTCGGGCCCGTGATCGTGGCGATGTCCGTGATCCTGCTGTTGCGCGGACACTACGAACCCGGCGGCGGTTTCATCTCCGCGCTCGTGGGCGGGGCCGGCTTCACCCTGAGCTACCTGGCCGCGCCGTCCGACGAACGCGCCCGCGTGCGCCTGCCGTACCTGTGGTTGATCGGGGCCGGTGTGGCCGTGGGAACCGTCACGGGCCTGCTGGGGTACCTGGACGGGTCCTTCCTGCGGCCCCTGCACCCGAGCATCCTGGGGTTCGAGCTCACCACCGCGCTCGTGTTCGACGTGGGCGTGTACCTCGCGGTGATCGGCGTGATCCTGGCCGCGTTCAACCTGCTGGGGCGGCCGCCGTCGGACACCACCAAGGTGCTGCCCCGTGAACCCGAACCCGGTGCCGCGGGACCGGACGACCCGCCCGGTTCCGGCGCGTCCCCGGGCACGAGCACCGGGGCCGGCGAACGCCGTCGTGCCGCCCGCAGAGGCGCCGCCGCGAATCCCGCGACGACCCGTTCGTCGCACCCGACCCACGAGACCGGAGAGGTGACCCCCCGATGAGCGCAGCCGTGATCGCCGGACTGCTCGTGTTCGGTGCCGTGTACCTGCTCATGCAGCGCGAGATGCTGCGCGTGATCCTGGGCTTCGTGCTCCTGGGCCACGCGGGCAACGTGGTGCTCATGGCCGCGGGCGGCAGCGCCCGGCGCCACGAGCCCTTCGGCGCCCCCGAGGACCTGTCCACCGTGGCGGACCCCCTGCCCCAGGCGTTCGTGCTCACGGCGATCGTGATCGCGTTCTCCATCACGATCGTGATGCTCGTGCTGGCCGTGACCGGCCGGGACGAGGAGGACGACACCGAGGCGGACCCCGAGGAGGTGCGCTCATGAGCGGCGCCCTCCTCCCCCTGTTCGTCGCGCTGCCCCTGCTCGTGTCCGCGGTGTTGTTGATCGTGGGCGACCGCCGCGTGCTGCACGCCGTGGGTCTCCTCGCGACCATGCTGCTCGCGATCGCCGGAGCCGTGTGGCTCGTGACCGATTTCGCCGGCGGCGGCGGGGCCGTGGCCCACGGTGTGGCGCAGTGGCCCGTGGGGATCTCCATCCCGTTCGTCGCGGACATGTTCGCCGCGCTCATGCTCACGGTCACCGGGGTGCTGACCCTGGTGTGCTCGTGGTTCGCGTACGCCTCCGGCCGGGCGGCCACCGTGTACTTCGCCCCGCTCGTGCTCGTGCTCACGGCGGGGGTGAACGGCGCGCTGCTGACCGCGGACCTGTTCAACCTCTTCGTGTTCATCGAGGTCATGCTGCTGCCGTCCTACGGGCTGTTCGTCCTCGCGGCGCGGCACCGGGGCACCGAGCGGCAGGTCATGGGTGCGCGGCTGTACGTGACCCTGAACCTGCTCACCTCCACGATCTTCCTCATGGGTGTGGGCTTCATCTACGGCACCGCGGGCACCGTGAACATGGCCGAACTCGCCGGCCGTGCGGCCACCGACGGCACCGTGGCGATCTCGACCGCCGTGTGCTTGTTCGCCCTGGCGATCAAGGCCGCGGTGGTCCCCATCCACGGGTGGCTCGCGGTCGCCTATCCGGCCACGTCCCCCGCGATCACCGCACTGTTCTCCGGGCTGCACACCAAGGTGGCCATCTACGCGATCTACCGGATCTACGCCGTGGTCTTCGACGGCGACACCCATTGGCTGTGGATCGGCGTGGCGCTGTGCTGCCTCACGATGGTCGCGGGCGTGCTGGGGGCCGTGGGTGAGAAGACCACACGCTCGATCCTGGCGTTCCACATGATCAGCCAGATCGGGTACATCCTGCTGGGGATCGCCCTGTTCACCCTGGCCGGACTCGCCGCGGGCATCTTCTACCTGCTGCACCACATGATCGTAAAAGCCTCCCTGTTCCTGTCCACCGGCGCGATCGAGGTGCGCTACGGGACCGGGAGGATCGGCGCGCTGTCCGGGATGGCGAAGCGCGAACCCGTGATCGCGGTCGCGTTCTTCGTGGCTGCACTGTCCCTGGCCGGGCTGCCGCCGTTCTCCGGGTTCGTGGCCAAGTTCTCGCTCATCCTCGCGGCGGTCGACACCGGGCACGTCATCGCGGTGATCGTGATGCTCGCGGTCAGTCTCGTCACGCTGCTGTCGATGCTCAAGATCTGGAACGGCGTGTTCTGGGGTTCCCCGGATACGCCCGCACCCGAGTCCCCGGCACCCGCGGGCGACGGCGCCGTGGCCACCGCGAGCGGGCGACGCATCTCCGCGGCCCTGGCGGGGCCCGCCGTCGTCACCGCGTGCCTGACGCTCGCGCTGGGCCTGGGCGCGGAAGTGCTCATGGGTGTGTCCACGACCGCCGCGGAGGGCCTGCTGGACACCTCGACCTACGTGAAAGCGGTGATGGACTCATGAGTTGGCTCACCTGGCCCGTCCGGGTCCTGGGATTCCTGGTGTGGTACGCCGGGCAGATCATCTCCTCGAGCACTGCGGTACTGCGGGACAACCTGACCCCGGGGCAGAACTCGACCCCCGGTGTGGCCCGCGTGCGGACCCGCTGCCGCTCGGACCTGGAGGTGACGCTACTGGCCGCGCTGATCACGCTCACCCCCGGAACGCTCACGCTGGGGATGCACGACGCACCCGTGGCGGCGCAGCGCCGTCGGGATGCGGAAGACCTCCGCACGCTGTACGTCCACTCGCTGTACTCGGGCGATGCCGACAGCGTGCGGGACGAGGTCCGGGAACTGGAGACACGACTGCTGCGCGCGGTGCGCCGCTCGGGAGGGACGTCATGATCGGTGTGACCGTGGGGATCGTGATCCTCGCCGTGGCCTGCCTCGCGGCGGCCTTCCGGATCCTGCGCGGGCCCACGGAGGCGGACCGCGCGGTCGCGGGTGACCTGCTGCTGTTCGGGTTCGTAGGCCTGATCGCACTGTTCGGTGTGCGGGTGGCCAACGAGTACACCTTCGACATCGTGCTCGTGGCGGCGCTCGTGGGATTCCTCAGCGCGCTGTCCCTGGCGCGCGCTCTGACCAGGGGGAAGCGATGACCGAGATCCTGACCGTCCTGGGCAACGTCCTGATCGTGGCCGGGGCCCTCGTGTTCGCCACCGCGGCCCTCGGGGTGGCCCGCTTCCGGGACGCCTACATGCGGGTCTCGGCCGTGGGCACCGCCGGTGGGTTGGGCATCGTGTTCGTGGTCACGGGGGCGCTGTTGCTGCAACCGTCCGTCTCCAATGTGGTGAAGGTCGTGCTCATCATCACGATCCACCTGATCACGTCCGCGGTGGGGACCATGGCGATCGCGCGGGCCGCTTATCTCACGGGGACGCCCCTGGAGCGTTACGCGTTCGACGAGCTGGCCGCGGACTCCCCCACCTCGGACAGGGACCCGGAGCCCGCGCGTAAGCCGGCCGCGGACTGACTCCCGCCCGCCCGGCTCGCGGGAAGACGTGCGGGTCGCGGGTCCCTTTGTGGGGTGGGGCTCGCGCTTCCGGACTGAGGGCGGCCCTCCAGGATCAGCGGACGGCCCGGCTGAGCCGGTCCACGGCCTCCACGATGGTCTCGGGTGCGCACGCGAGGTTGATCCGGGCGAAGCCCTTACCCGCGTCGCCGAACCTGGGCCCGTTCGATAGGGCCACCTCGGTGTGTTCGAGCGCGTACGCCGCGGGATCGTCGCCCCAGCCCAGGGCGCGCATGTCGAGCCACGCGAGGTAGGTCGCGCGTCCCCGGCGGACGACGACGCCCGGTAGCTTCTCCGCGACTTCCCGCTCGAGCAGCTCGGTGTTGTCCTGGATCACGGTGATGGTCTCGTCCAGCCAGTCGAGGCTGTCACGGAAACCCTCCCGCGTGGCGAGCAGGCCGAAGCTGCCGGTGCGGTAGGACACCTCGTCCGGCAACTGATCGAGCCACCGCGTCATGGGCTCGGAATCCACCACGAACATGGCAGTCTTCAAACCGGCCAGGTTGAACGCCTTGCTCCCCGATTCCGCGGCCACGCCGTGCTCGCGCGCGGCATCGGACACCGAAAGGTATGGCGTGAACTTGGTCCCGTGATGCGTGAGCGGGGCGTGGATCTCGTCGCTGACCACGAATCCGTCGTGCTCGGCCACGATCTCGGAGAGCCGTTCGAGCTCCTCGCGGGAATGTACGAGCCCCACGGGGTTGTGGGGATTGCACAGCAGCACGCCGCAGGCACCCGCGCGCAGGGCGGCGTCGATGCCGGGCAGATCCAGACGGTAGCTCGCGGCGTCGTCGAGCAGCGGGACCTCCACGACCCGCCCGCCGGCCTCGACCACGAGGTCGAAGAACGGCGGGTAGACGGGCGGGGTGATGATCACGCCGTCGCCGGGCGCCATGAGACGGCGCAGCGACTCCACGATCACCACACTCACGTCCGTGGTGTAGGTGATCCGCGCCGGATCCGGGCGCCACCCCACCGCTGCGCCGCGAAGTCCGCGAACGCCTCCGCGGCGCCGCGGTCGGTCGGGGTGGCGTACCCGGTGTCGCTGTTCTCGATCGCATTCTGCAGCGCCGCCTTGATGGCCGGCGGCGTGGGGAAGTCCATTTCCGCGACGAACATGGGCAACACGTCCCGCGGATACGTGCGCCACTTGGCGCTCGTACGACGCCGCAGGGCGGGCATATCATCGGCGGTCGTCATGGCCCACCTCCCGGTAGCGAACGGCACTCAGGACTCTGTGAGCTTTTTGGCCTGGCCCAGGCGCAGCGACTCCAGGGTCTTCTCCTGATCCTGGGCGCGCTCGTAGAGGTTCTGCAACAGGTCCTTGTCCAGCCGCTCGTCCGGGACTTCCAGGAGCAACCGCCACCCGAGGCCTTTGACGTGCACGGCGGCCACGAGGCCCTCGAGTTCCTCGATGTCCGACAGCGGCGAACGTTCCTTGATCCGCTCGTTCGGCTTGAGGCGTGCGAGCTTCTCCCCCGCCTTCGCGGGAAGATCCTTGTACAGGGCCGGCTTGGCCCCGACCATGGCCATGATGTCCTCCAGGGACGTCTGATCGCGGGCGATCTCCGGGACCAGTCGCTCGACCTGTTCCCGCACCTCCGGGTCCCCGTGGCCCTCGGCCACGCGGCGGAACACATCCACCCCCGCGGCCGATCCGGCGTGGTGGTCCTGCAGGTACGTGGTGATGACGTTGGTCACGGGATACCCCTCTCGTCGTGTCCTCCCACCTAAGCATGCCGAGCTCCGCACGGTCACACCCGAGTGGGTACATGACGTGCATATTTACCCGATGACCTGCGCCGCCCCGCCTGCCACCCCCATGTTCTAGTGCAGCAAAAGCAGCTTTGGTGCACCGAATCACGCTTTAGCTCAATAAAAGCAGAGGGGTGCGGCGTCGTCGTCCGCCGTGCGTGCGCGGCATACTGGACGGGTACGCGCCGTGCCGGGGGAATCGGGGCGGATCATCTCAGGGGGGGACAGTGGCACCGGAAACTTTCGTGGACTTCACCGCGCCGAACGGACTGAGCTCGTGGTATCACGTGTGGGACTCGGGCACCGCGGGGATCATGTACTACTTCGACGGGGACTACTGGGACCTGGACGACACGTCCATCAACTGGCCAGACGAGGGCGATCTGGCCCGGCTCGCGGTGGCAGCACGGGCCCGGGACCTCATGTTCGTGGCCGTGAACACGCCGGACGAGGACGGCTCCGGCGACGGCTACACGTGGTGGGAGGACTGCAAGGCGAACGGCAAGTACTTCCGGGCGCTGCACGAGCACATCGTCGAGCGGAACCCGCAGGTGGACGCGAGCAACATCTGGCTCGTGGGGTACAGCGGCGGCGCCGAGTTCATCACCTACGAACTGCTGGACCGGGGTATTCCCGGGATGACGCACGGCGGCGCGGTGATCATCGGTGGCGGCGGAGCGAACGCGCCGGTGGCCACCAAGAAGAAGGCCCGGCCGTGCATCGGCAACACGGCCATGCACTGGTGGGTGGGCGATCAGGACGTGGACGGTGCCACGAACCCGCCCGAGTGGAGCGCGCTGGGCGCCGCCGAGGAGGGCGTCGCCGCGTTCCAGGCCGCGGGTTTCGACACGAACCTGCACGTCCTGCCGGGCGTGGACCACTCCGGATACGACGCCGTGGCATGCCTTTCGCACGCACTGCCCGCGGTCTCGCGCAAGGCGGGCCTGCGCGCCGCTCTGACCGACGGGTGGGTGCGGCTCACGCGGGAGACGTGAGGGGTCCTTGAGCGGCGGGGCGTGATTCCTAGTGGAGTTAGAGCAGCCACGGGCACGGAAAAGTGATTTAGCTCCACTAGAAATTCGGGTGGAGGCCGTGAACCTCACTACGCACGAAAAAACCGGCCCCGACCAAGCATCTCTGCCTGGCCGGAGCCGGTTCACTCGGTCGGGATGACAGGATTTGAACCTGCGACCCCTTGACCCCCAGGTGCCAGGATCAGGTTCTTAGCCTTCTTGACCTGGCTATTCCTGTTTCAGCGATGCGCTCCGCGCGTCCCATATTGCAGGGTTTGCAGGCTGTTGGTCACTTGATTGGTCCACTTCGTCGACGAGAACGGACCTCCAGTGTGCAACCACCAAATGCTGGCAGGACCGGTGCCGGAAAGGTCAGCCACCGCTCTCACCCGGAAGCTCCGAACCCTCAGCTTCAAGTGCGGTGACCAGGGTCGACACCACCGATGACAGCGCTGTTGCTCTCCTCGTGACCTCACTGTTCCAGTCCGGACTCTCGACATCGTCTTCGCTGCCGTTGTCGGCGAAGCGAATGCGACGGAGTGTCCGCAGCGCCCCGTCTCCGATCTTCTCCGCTTGCTTCGTCCAAGCCGCGCCGTCTTCCTCGGCAAGTGCGGCCGCCCGGCCAATCAGTCCATGGACGAGATCGCCGGCGAGTCGATCGATGAGCAGTGCGGCTTTCAGAGTGGTGCTTGTCTCGGTCTCCTCTGTGCTTGGCTCGGCATCAGCGGCGAAAGCGCCGAAATATGCCCACGGTCTTCGTCCGGGTGTCAGCCTCGCGATTGCCGCCTCCACCTCGTCCACTTCAGCGAGGGGTAACCGACTGCCGGGAAGCTGACGGCGAAGCGACCAGAGTCGGAGGATGAGGTCGGCAACCTCAGCCTCGGCGGTAGATCTCTCAGATCCAGCCTTCTGTTCAAGGCTGGTCAGGCGCTCCGCAAGATAGTGAGCTATCCAGCGTCCGAGAGTGTCGGTCTGTTCCAGCTCAGCCGCCAGCAGCTTACCTAGTTCCAACACAGCCGTTGAAGTCGTTCCATCCTGTTCCTGGCTGGTAGGAGAAGACTCGGAAGTCGTTGCCATGATCGGCGTCACCTCCTTCACTGTCGTTGTCTGAGACGTCGGCATAGCGAGCGCTACGATCTTCGCGCCTCACGCGTACCTCCACAATGAGCGCGGCATCGAGGCGTCCCAGCAACTGGTCGAGCGCTTCGGTCGTGATCCGCAGCCGGTGGCCTGATGGGCCGTGTGGTTCACGGCCGGCGCTAATCTCTGCCCAGGTCTCAGACGCCAAGACGACGTCCGCCTCCTCGCTCTGCCAGCGGAGGCCGCCGTCTCGGGAGGTGATGCTGAGCATTTTCGCAATGTCCTCGGAAGGGCGTGGGAGCTCGGGCGTGAGTTCGGTGGCGAGGGGGTCCAGCCGGTCGATGCCGCCTTCAGAATTCGGCGTTGACACCCAACCTTGAAGCTGGAACGGAGGCGAGGAGAACTGGAAGTCTTCGTCATCGAGGTCAGCTGATGGGATTCGGAAGCTCCAGTAACCGTCAGCAGTTTGCAGCGCACGTACAAGCGCGCCCGCGGCTTCGGGAGTGACCAGAGCCGATGCGATGTCGATGCTCAGGGATCGGTCGTACTCAGTGGCAGCGGCCGATTGCCAGACTGTCACCCATCCGTCAGCAGGTTTGAGGGCGGTCAGAAACTCGGATTCGTGAACCCGGCTACTTCCTCGCGGTCCGGCAGTAGCCAATGAACCAGGGATCGAGCTTCGCTGATCTGTAATCCATCGCCCGTCGTGGCGTGCGACGTCGAAGTCGGCGAGCCATTCTAGGACGTCGGGCTGTTCTGCGTCGGGGTCGCGGTACGGAGCAACGGTCCTCATGAGTCTTCCGGCGGTGGTAAGTGCCGCGTGGCGTTCCAGGTAATAGTCGAGATCCTCAGCTTTAGGAATCTCCCATTTGTATCCGTAGGTTTCACCGTCCTCGTAAACACCTGCGGTCCGCCTCGGGTCCTCTAGACGTTTGCCCTTGCCTCGCCATCCCCATTCGTCGAGGATGAGCGTGCTAGCCGCATCGAGCACTTCTTGGTGTGTGATGGCGAGTGCCTTCGTTAGTTTTCCGAGGACATACTCGTCGAAGTCTGAATGGAATCGGTGCTCAGCGTGTGGTGCGCCCTTCATCATTGGACCGGGCTGGGTGGGGCGGTGCCAGCTTTCGAGAGTCACCGGCTCTGCAAGCTTGGCCTTCCAGTCTGTCCCAACAGAACGGCCAATTGGTGTGGTGGTCAGTAGTGCAACTGATGAGCAGTGTCGTTGAATCGCGGCGTGGTCCGGATAGCGGTCGCTTAGTTCGATCACTGTGGACATGAGTGCGTCGACGGCAGAGGGGTCGTCGCGTGCTACTCGCTCGACAGCGACCAGGAACCACTTGGGCTGACCCCGTTTTTTAGGTCCGGTGGTTCTGGGAGTCGTCCTGTCGCCCGTGGTTGCGGGCAGGGAGACTGGTCAGATCATGTCGAACAGCAGGAAGCGTCACACCCCGGAGCAGGTCGTCCGCAAGCTCGGGCAGGCCGACAGGATGCTCGCCGACGGCAGCGACATCGCCGCGGTGTGTCGGGAGCTTGGGATATCCGAGCAGACGTATTACCGGTGGCGTAACCAGTACGGCGGACTGAAGGCCGACGACGCGAAGCGCCTCAGGGAACTGGAGAAGCAGAACGCCACGCTCAAGCGGTTGCTGGCCGAAGCGGAGCTGGAGAAGGCCGCGCTCAAGGAGCTGGCCGAGGGAAACTTCTAGGCCCGGGCAGGCGCCGCGCCGCCGTCTCGCACCTGATCAGGACACTGCAGGTGAGCGAGCGGATGGCGTGCCGTCTGGCCGGGCTGAGCAGGTCCGCGTACCGTCGCCCGCTCAAGGGCGACACGGTCGCCGACCCTGATCGCGCGTTGCGAGACTGGCTGCGCGCGTGGGCGAAGAAGCATCCCCGCTACGGGTACCGGCGGGCGTATCACGACGCCCGGGGTGAGGGCTGGGCGGTCAACCACAAGAAGATCCAACGCCTCTGGCGAGCCGAAGGCCTCCGCGTCCCGCAGCGGCGACGCCGCAAGCGTGTCGGATCCTCGACCGTCGACGCCCCGGCGGCAGTCGCACCGAACCTCGTATGGGCGGTGGACTTCCAGTTCGACGCCGACGAGCGGGGCTGCCCGATCAAGATCTGCTCCATCGTCGACGAGCACACCCGCGAGTGCATCGGCGGGCTCGTGGAGCGGTCGATCACCGCCGACCGGCTCACCGCCCACCTCGAAGAGCTCGTCGCCGTCCGCGGTGCACCGGGTGTGCTCCGCAGCGACAACGGGCCCGAGTTCATCAGCGACGCGATGGCCGACTGGGCGGGTACCCGCACCGGCCTGTTCTACATCCCGCCCGGCTCGCCCTGGCACAACGGATACGTCGAATCGTTCAACAGCCGCCTCCGCGACGAGTGCCTCAACATCAACAGCTTCTACTCACTGCTGCACGCCCAGGTCGTGATCGGCGACTGGAAGACCGAGTACAACCATCAGCGTCGGCACTCATCGCTCGGCTACCTACCCCCGGCCGAGTACGCTCGGCAGTGCACCCATCAAATCGAAACCGACGACTCACAGAGCGACCGGACCGAATGAAGGGGGCGGCCCACACTCTGCTGCGCTCATCTGGTAGTAGAGGAATCGTTCATCGGCGTACCCAGCTGCATCGCCCCGCGTGACTGCCGAGCCGAGCGCAATGATCACGTCGCTGACGCCGAGTTCGATAGCTGTACGCACTGCGTGTGCAGCCTGCCAACGAACTGCTGAGCGCGGGTCACCAAGTGCAGCCCAGAGGAAGTTTGCTATTGCGGTATCGATTGGGTCTGCTGGCGTCTGCCCGGAAGCTGTCCTGGGACTAATTCCGAGTTCTTCCTCGAAGGCGGCGAGCGCTTCGTCGAGCACGCGCGCAGCCGTGGAAGGGTCGAGGACTGCTGAAGCTCCAGCTGCGAGCATGTAGCAATGGTCGGCATCGGTTAACGCTTCCTCAAGATTCAGGTGGTCGAGGGCACGTTGGAGGAGATCGGTCGTGCGCACCGCCAAGAGGTCGGCCGCCGCAGGCAGGTCAAAACTCATCCAGTTGTGGTGAAGCAACCGGGCACCGTGTCGATCAACGTAGGTGCCGACCGCATTCTTCAGCGAATCGACGAACGACTGAGCCGTTCGAGGACGCGCTAGGGCCGCGTTCAAGAGCTTGGCTAGCTCGTAGTCGCTGAGGGCATCAGAATCCAATGCGGCGTCCAGGATCGGGCCCCACTGAAGCTCTGGACGCGAAAAAGTTTCTGCGATGAAGAGACTGTCACTGTACGTACGAGCCTCTTGCTGCAGTCGAACCGCCGCGTTCACGTCGCTTGTCCGAGTGAGGTCAAGTGCCGCGATCTGCGCTTTGCATTCGTCTATCTGAGCGGATCGTTCTGCTTGTTCGTCTGGCGTGAGATCCAAGGTGGTGCTCCTGAACTCGTCAGGGTCCTTGGCACGAAGGGGGTCAGGAAGTGGGGATTGCCTGAACTCGGGATCGAGGGAGCGTCCAAGTCGGTTTGCGAGATTATCTGCGGCAGACAGGGCCTTTGCGTTGAGGGCGCCGGATACGTCAAGTTCACGAAGCGCGGCGTCCAGGCCAAAGTTGGTCGAGAAGGGCGCCAAAACTATTCTGAGATCTGGCCGTCCCGCAAGCAGGGCACCATCCCCTTCAACTAGTCCCCTGAATTGCCAGTCGAGCGCCCCGAACCGGCGATCCCTCCACTGCCCGAGAATTCGGAGAACGTTGGTGCCCGAGACCCGCGCGAGTGCAGCGACGAGCTGGTGTTGGTTGAATCCGTCATACACGATCGGTTCCACGGCCTCGCCGAGGCGAGCGACGCGCTCAGCGAGGGTGAATGCGTCGAGGGGATCGATGCCAGCAGCTGCCCGCGTGAGGGCAACTACTGCATCCCATCGATAAATCGCATCATCACCCACTCCGCTAGCAGCTTTCACAGCGTGGTCGAAGTAGCTTCCAGCTTCGGCCTCACTAAAGCGGTGCATTCCCCGAGCTATGCGCACTAGCGTTTCGGCCTTGCTGTCGGCCGTTTCAGCGGCACTCGTCAGGGCATGCCGTGCCGCGTTGGAGAGTTCGAGGACCGCCGACGCGAAACGGGCGTCGCCTCGCAGCCCTGAGATCAGGTCGAGCGCCCCGGCAATCGGAGCATTGGCAGAGATCGTCTGAATCGCTTGAATGCAAGCGACTGTCACCTCTTTTTCCTCGAAGGAAGAGCCGAGCAAGGGCAAGATCTGCCGGGCGATTCGGAGGGCCATTGACCAGATGTCATCTTGTGACTGGCGTTTGGGGTAACTCGCGATCACTGCTGCCGCGGCTTGCGGATCGAGGTCACCGCGAGCGTATTTTGTCCAAGAGCTGAGCCAGCTGATGGCGGGGCGCAGATAGCGATTGAGATCGTCGTCATTGGACTTCGCGGGATCGTACTTTCCACGCTTCGCTGGAACTTGAAGGGGCCGGTAGTGCCCGACATCGAGTACCTCACCCATTAGTTCGGCACGCAACGCGACCGCTAGGAGAAGACCCGATCGGCCTGAGCCGTGTCTGTCGCCAAGTCCAATAGGTAGCGATGGCGGCAAGCATTCGCGAAGTCGTTCTGCGGCTACTGTTGCGTCGGCAATCGAGTGACGCACCGCAAGTGCGCAAAGCCATGAAGCGCCCCGGAGCGCGGTATCTTCCGCATTCCGGTGATCGTATTCTTCGGCAGTGAGACGAGCACGGAATCGTTCCAGTGCCGTCCACGCGCCGCCAACGACACTGGCATCTACGGTCATTCCAACGCGCTGCATCTCGCCAAAGACGCCAAGAAGTAACGCAGGATGGGTGGAACTCACGATCAGGCCAGAAACGTCGTCCTCTGGGGCACATGAGATGAGCATCCGCGTAAGCGCCGCGCTCGATTCGAGGACGAATCGAGCTGGGCGCCAACCCGACAAGTATCGGACAGCCGCAGGAGGTCCATCCGTTCGAAGGATCGCAAGTGCGATGTGTGCCACTTGTTCTGGGGTGACATTCTCGTCGCGCGAGTACCGCTCTCTCGGCGAGCGTACCCAGGCAGCGATGGCGGAAGCTGCTTGCCGAGACCGGCTCCTGGCTGTGCTCGTACCTCCGGTGGAATGAGCAAGCATCGCCGCCTCGGCACCGAGCGTAGAGCCCGGCCAACTTTGTGGGAGCTCTCGCGACGCGATCAGCTCACCAAGCACCCGGGCGTCCATCCGCGAACCCGCCAGGTCAGGGTTGTCTCTAATGATCGTGAACTGCCGCCCCTTCCCTGCGCGACCCGCTCCAGCGCGCATGGCCAACTGCACAATCGAATCCGGACGTCGTAGCTGGACAGCTGCACGAAGACCGAACTCCACGCGTAAGTGCTCGACCCGGGTACGCTCGACGTCACTCGTTGAGGGCAGGGCATCGTCCGTGGCAACGAGGGCGAGCAGTTCGTCGTGGAGATTTGCGCTCCAGAGAACCTCCGGCAGAGAAGACGCGGCGTAAGCAGAGGAGCCGCTCAGCGTGCGCAGCTGAGACGCGACTTGGGCCGCGACCTCAGGTGTGGCACGGTGCCGGGTGCGGAAGTACGTTTCCGTCGGTTCGTCGAGAAACTGGACGCTTTGCCCGCTCAGGATCAAGCCTCGACCTAGATCGGATATGAAACTGCGGACGTTAGCAGCCTGCGTACCGGCAAGTTCCGCAAGCACGCCCAACGGAACACTCGGACGCAATAACGTGAGGAGCTGGGCAGCACGTTCGAGTTCTGATCGCGATCTACCAGCGTTGTTGAAGGCCTTGGTGACTTGCTCTTGCATGAGAGCGTCAAGCGGAGAAGTGCTGTCCGTAAACCCCGCGAGTCGACCGAGAGCCTCTTGAATCGTTTTGGTTTCAGAGAGCACCGTTGACACGACTCGCGGATTACCCGCGGTTCGATCGTGAATCTCTGCAACGTCCAGAGTCGTCGCCGATGGATGTGAAGTTGAAACGACCTTCGCCGTCTCTTCTAGTGCGAAGGCCGGTAGTTCGAACGTCACCGTACCCGCAGGAGCTTCAAGAAGATGAGCACGCTCTGGTCGACAAGTCAACACGATGTGAACGTTCGTTGGAATAGCGTCGTCTAGCCTCAGCAAGTCCCGCACGAATGCTCTAGATTCCGCGTTGTCCTCCGCAGCCATCACGGCGTTATCGGCGGCGTCCACCACTATCACTAGCTGGCGAGTTCCACTCTGAACGAGAATCTCGCTCGCAGCGTCGAGGCGACGAACGAAAGCCTTGGTGTACTCCTCGGGGGCGAGGTTGCCGGTGTGAACTATCGGGAGACCAAGCCCTATTCCTGCGATTTCAGTAGCAAGCTGAACTAGTCCGTCGCGGTGACGGTGCCGCGGACGGTCTGGTCTGCGGTAGGACCCATTGCCGAAGCAATCGTAGATGATGACGTCGGCTCGACCTCGTAAAAGGTCCGGTAGCGCCCGAGCGAACGTGCTCTTCCCGGCTCCGCCCTCGGCCGTTACGACTATCGAACCGGAAGATCCAAGAACCCGATCCGCGAGTTCTACATATGCGTCTCGCACAAAGAACGGTGCAGTCTCAAGCTGGCACGGCGCCGGGGCAAGCTCGTCCTCCCGACAACCGAAAGCAGTGAGAACATCTGCCTTCCGGATTGGGCCACTGGACTCGGTGCTCGCTCTTGAGGCGACAAGGTCAACAAGAGACGCGGACACACGGAGGTCGGTGTCAGCGGTGAGTCCGCCGACTTCTCGGTCAAGCCCGCGTCGGAGAACGGTAACCCCGGGCTCACGGCCTCGGAGGTCGAGCCGTGAGCATAGAGACGCCGCATCATCGGCGCTGAGATTCGCTGCATTCGTCAGCTTGGCGGCTGACGACCCCACGGCAGTCGGCTGACCACTAGCCAAGTCGCGCACAGCATTGACAGCGTCAGAGGAAATCGGCTTGTTCGTGACTATTGAGAAGCGAATCGTGGCCTGCGGGTACTGCATTCGCAATGTGTCATCGAGCTGAGCAAACTTGCTGAGGATCTTGCGAACCTCGCCAAGGGTGACATTCTCGTTTGGGTGCAGGGTCGAGTGCTTGAACTGACGCACTTCCAGGGACGTGAAGTCTTCGTCTGGAGGTCCATAGAACTCAACAAGGTCTATGACCTCAGCACCGTCTGGCTCGGCTTCCGAAGGAGCGGAGCCGAGTCCCTCGATTGATACCTGCTGGAGATCGGTCGCGGGGCTCAGGAGCTTTAGCAGGCGGGCTGCAGCCCAGGTGTAGTGGAATCGGTCACCGTCACGTGACGCGCGTACTCGTTCTGTCCCAGTGGAACCGCTTCGAGTGGAAGCGCTCTTCGCCCTAGCCATACCTCAGTGCTCCGTGCGGAACCAGCAGCGCCAACCTCTGCCGTGGTGACAAAGAGTCACGAGGAGATTCGGTGACATCACCTGGTGAAAACCCCCTACCGGTGACCAGGTCACCTACTGTCCGTCCGACACGCACTCATTCTCTCGCATCCTCTCCATCGCTCTCGGGCGACACGCGCCAAGAGACCGGTGGCGTGCGATCTCCTCGTCCGCACCAACCGAGCCTGCGCGACTAGATCGCACACGACAGCTGATGATCGAGGCGATCCGCGGCGTATCAGTGACCCACCTAGAGAAGGTCTTATCTATTGGGCGGGCAGCCGTCGGGGGCTGCCGCACGAACAGGTGACAGTTGGGGTGTCAGGCCGCGAGGCTCACGGCCGGGTTCATGATGGTCTCGTATTCGATAGGGGTCAATCGACCGAGGCGGGCCTGTCGGCGACGGCGGTGGTAGGTCCGCTCGATCCAGGTGATGATCGCGATTCGGAGCTCTTCTCGGGTCCGCCAGCGCTTGCGGTCCAGGACGTTCTTCTGCAGCAGCGAGAAGAAGGACTCCATCGCGGCGTTGTCGCCAGCAGCGCCGACTTTCCCCATCGAGCCCACGAGGTGATGACGGTTCAGAGCGTGCACGAACTTCCGTGACCTGAACTGACCGGATTCAACTGGTCGTTGCAACACCGGCTTCTTGGAGAGACTTTAGCTGCTCGTTCAGTGCCTCGG
>NZ_JAVKPO010000055.1:0-994 GCF_040980945.1 Kocuria sp. CPCC 204721 | reverse complement strand
TTGAGACCCCGCGTCGCTGTGACACCGCAGGTCCGCGTGGCGGTGACCTCTGGACCAGCGGGCCATCTCGATGGCGTCGAGGATCATCTCGGTGCGCATGTGCGACGCGACCCGCCACCCGACGATCATGCGGGAGAACGCGTCGATGATGAAGCACACGTACGCGACACCGGCCCAGGTCGCCACGAACGTCAGATCCGTCACCCAGAGCCGGTTCGGAGCGGTCGCGGTGAACTCCCGCTGCACCAGATCCGGGTGTCGCGCGGACGCCGGATCCGGCCTGGTCGTCTTCACCCGTTTCGAGCGCCTTGCGCCCTCGATCCCTGCCACCTTCATCAACCTCGCGGTCTGGTCGCGGCCGATCGCGATCCCCGCCCGCCGGGCCGCCTTCCAGAGCTTGCGGACCCCGTAGACCCGGTAGTTCGCCTCCCACAGCTCGACGAGCCGCGGGATCAGCTCCTCGTCCCGCTGGGCACGGGCGGACGGGGTGCGGGTCTTAGCGGCGTAGTAGCTGCTCGGAGCCACCTGCAACTGTCTGCAGATGAGCTCGACTCCGAGCCGGCGACCGTCGACGAGGTCGTCCTTGTTCGCGTCGATGAACGCGACTACTTCCGGTAGTGGCGGTCGAGCTCCGCCCCGAAGAAAGACGCAGCCCGCTTCAGCACCTCGTTGGCCCGGCGAAGCTCGCGGACTTCTTGCTCGAGCTCTTTCACCCGCTGCGCCTCCGCCGAGCTCACGCCGGAGGTGACACCCTCGTCGATGTCGGCCTGCTTCACCCACATCCGCACGGATTCGACCCCGTACCCGAGCTGCGTCGCGACTCGCTGCACGGTTCCTTGCGTGACCCCGAGCTCGGCCCGCAGCGTCCTCACCATCCGCACCGCGGCGGCCTTCTCCTCGTCCGAGTAGCGACGCGTCGTCGGCTTCCCATTCGCCAGTTCCTTCGGCATAACTCCATCCTCGTTTCCAAGGTCAGGAGCCTCCAACAAACTCA
>NZ_JAVKPO010000054.1:0-1032 GCF_040980945.1 Kocuria sp. CPCC 204721 | reverse complement strand
TGAACCGTCCCAGGTTTGGTGCCGCATCTTTTCGAGTTGAGAGGATGGCGTCATGCCGAAGAAGATTGACCCCGCTCTGCGTGAGCGGGCCGTGAGGCTGGTGCTGGAGCACCGGTCAGAGTACCCGTCGAACGCGAAGGTGATCGCGGCCGTAGCCCGGCAGGAGTGCGTCGGTGCGGAGTCCTTGCGACGGTGGGTGATCCAGGCCGAGATCGACGCGGGTGACCGTGGTGGTCAGACCAGCGAAGAGCATGCGGAGATCCGCCGGCTCAAGGCCGAGAACCGGGCGTTGCGTGAGGACGTCGCGATCTTGAAGGCGGCGACGGCTTTCTTCGTGGGGGAACTCGACCCCCGCAACCGTTGATGATGGGCTTCATCGACCAGATGCGCTCGGAGGGCTTTGCCGTCGAGTCGATCATTCGCGTCCTGCGTGAGCAGGGCGTGAAGATCGCGGCACGCACCTACCGGGCCTGGAAGCGAGGCCGGGTCGCGGTCCGGACCGTGACCGACGCGATCGTCGTGGACGCGGTCCGTGACGCGGCCTGGCGCGACGAGACACTGCCCGGCGGGAGCACACGCCGGAAGATGACCCCGGAGGGTCTTTACGGACGGAAGAAGATGACCGCGTTCATCCGCCGCACCACGCTCCGGGACGTGTCTCGCGGTGCGGTGGACCGCGCGATGCGGGCCCTGGGCCTTTCCGGGGTCACGCGGGCGAAAGCGATCCGCACCACGATCCCCGCCAAGGATGGGGTCCGTGCCGGGGACCTGCTGAACCGGGACTTCACCGCTCCGCGCCCGGATCACACGTGGGTGACGGACTTCACGTATGTGCGGACGTGGGCCGGATGGGTGTATGTCGCGTTCATCCTCGACGTGTTCTCGCAACGCATCGTCGCCTGGCATGCGCAGACCAGCAAGCACACGGACCTTGTGATGATCCCGCTGCGGATGGCGCTGTGGCGGCGTGACCGGGACGGGCATCCCGTCGGTCCCGGCCAGCTCCGGCATCACTCCGACGCCGGATCCCAA
>NZ_JAVKPO010000053.1:0-1033 GCF_040980945.1 Kocuria sp. CPCC 204721 | reverse complement strand
ATCGAGGACCTCGACGTCTATCCCCAGCTACCCCGCACCACCGGCGCGCCCACACTCAACTCTGAAGAGCCACTTATGCTGTATCTGTTGGGAGCACCATGCCCGCTGAATGGCGTTATTCAGAAGAATCACAGTCTCTTCATGTGGGGGCTGGCCGATGGGATGACATACCTGTCGAGGCGGCTCAGTACACAGTCGGTGGCACAAAAATATTGGATTCTTGGCTTGACTATCGAATGGCCCGGCCTGACAAGCTATATAAGTCGCCTCTGGATGAAATTAACGCTACCCACTGGGATCAAGAATGGTCAAATGAGTTGACAAACTTGCTTGGTATTCTTGTCCAATTGGTAAATCTTGAAGACGAGATGCTTGGCCTGCTGGATGATATTTTGGCGGGCGATCTTGTTAGTGCTCAGGAGCTCCAGGGAGATGGCGTTAGATGGCCGTTAAATGATAATGATCGGAAGCCGATAAAGTCCACAGAAGGAACACTTTTCGAGAGGTGACATTTTTTTGACCCGCAGGGGCGATTGGTTTGGGCACGTATCGACATGGTCTGTGTCGTGTTTCAGGGCATCTCCGCCTATGACTGGACGGCGTGAACGTTGATGGGGATACGACCGCAATCGATGAACATGCGGTCGTGCTTTTTCATTCAGATTTGGACATCATTCGTTCCTGCCGTATCACTGCCAGAGGTACGGCTTCGGCTGATGCGGCTGCAGCTGAGGCGGGACAGCTTTTTTGCTGTCCCGCCTCAGCGGTGCTGTCTCATCGTGCCTCTGCTTGTCCGTCATCTCCGGAAATCGGTCGTGGCCGGTGGCCGGCCGAGGGGCCATCGATGTTAATCCTCGTCGATCACATGATGTTTTTATTACCCAGAATGGAATGTGCCGGGTGGTCGGGCGGAATCTATAGCGGCCAGGAGCATGACACCTCCTACCCCCGTCATGGATGGCTGGGGTTGACCCCGTTTCGTGGACATCGAGTTATGCGGCTTCTGCCGCGGGGTTCATGAGCTGGTGCTCGA
>NZ_JAVKPO010000052.1:0-1060 GCF_040980945.1 Kocuria sp. CPCC 204721 | reverse complement strand
ATCGAGGACCTCGACGTCTATCCCCAGCTACCCCGCACCACCGGCGCGCCCACACTCAACTCTGAAGAGCCCGATATCCGGGTGGGGGAGTGGGTCAGGGGTGGTCGAAGTCGTCGTCGGCGGACAGGTCAGGGGTCACATCGTCGACCAGTGCTTCCGCTGGTTCTGCAGCCTCCGCCGAATTCATCGGCTTGGTGCGGTTGCCAGTGATTACGGTGCCCCCGGTGGTGAGGTCAACGCAGAGCATGCCGTCCTCCACGAACGGCTTCCATCGCCTGGTGGCGGTGGTGTCGATGCCGTAGTGGGCGGTGAACGCGGTAGCCGAGATGATTGCCTGCCCGGGCCCGCGCTTGGAGCCGTTCCGGACTGCATAGGCATGCGGAGAGGAATTATCGATGGCGCGTAATGCCATGACCTGGCGATCACGGTCGTAGAGAAGTTCCACCGTCTCGGCGTTGTCCATCAGGTCGTGGGCAGCCTTGTTGAGTGAGATCACCCCACGCTTTTGGATGGTCACGCTCGGCGCCTTGGCCAGCGGAATCATCCTCTTATCGAACACCTCGAACGGCATCGTTCCCCCTATGACTTGTAGCCGATAACAGTGAACTTCATCGCAACCATTGCACGTATTTACTGGAGAGTCATGCTCGGCTCATTGCTGGTGTCTCTGAAGGCAGGGATGCGAGACGTCTCGTCGGTGGATTTTTGTGGTCCCAGATCTGTACGGGTTTCCGCGGTCCGGCAAGTCTTGCAACTATGTGCTTTATCTGTGCGCCTAGAATCGTGTACTGGACGTTGGTTGCGAGACACATTGGGGTTGACGTGGGTAAGTTGATTGGGTACGGGCGCGTATCGACGCGGCTGCAGGATGCGGACCGTCAAGTGTCTGATCTGCTGGCTGCTGGAGTGCGTCGCGATGACCTCTATGTCGATCATGGAGTGTCTGGAGCTCATGCTTCGCGGCCGCAGTTCGACAGGGCCGTGGCTGCTGAACCGTCCCAGGTTTGGTGCCGCATCTTTTCGAGTTGAGAGGATGGCGTCATGCCGAAGAAGATTGACC
>NZ_JAVKPO010000051.1:0-1206 GCF_040980945.1 Kocuria sp. CPCC 204721 | reverse complement strand
GTCCTGTTGCCCGGGGGTCCGGGCAGTGAGACTGGTCAGATCATGACGAACAGCAGGAAGCGTCACACCTCGGAGCAGGTCGTCCGTAAGCTCGGGCAGGCCGACAGGATGCTCGCGGGCGGTAGCGACATCGCCGGGGTGTGTCGAGAGCTCGGAGTGTCCGAGCAGACGTACTACCGGTGGCGGAACCAGTACGGCGGGCTGAAGGCCGACGACGCGAAGCGGCTGAAGGAGCTCGAGAAGCAGAACGCCACGCTCAAGCGGCTGCTCGCCGAGGCAGAGCTGGAGAAGGCCGCGCTCAAGGAGCTGGCTGAGGGAAACTTCTAGGCCCGGGCAGGCGCTGCGCCGCCGTCGACCACCTCAAGCGCAAGCTGCGGGTGAGCGAACGAATGGCGTGCCGTCTGGCCGGGCTGAGCAGGTCCGCATACCGTCGCCCGCTCCAGGGTGAGACGACAGCCGACCCGGACCTGGCGTTGCGGGACTGGCTGCGGGCGTATGCGAAGAAGCACCCGCGGTGGGGATACCGCAGGGCCTACCACGATGCCCGCGGCGAGGGGTGGGTCGTGAACCACAAGAAGATCCAACGGCTCTGGCGCGAGGAAGGGCTGCGCGTCCCGCAGCGGCGTCGCCGCAAACGCGTTGGGTCTTCGACCGTCGACGCCCCGGCAGCGGTCGCACCGAACCTCGTGTGGGCGGTGGACTTCCAGTTCGACGCGGACGAGCAGGGCCGTCCGATCAAGATCTGCTCCATCGTCGACGAGCACACCCGCGAGTGCATCGGCGGGCTCGTCGAACGGTCGATCACCGCGGACCGGCTCACCGCCCACCTCGAGGACCTCGTCGCCGTCCGCGGCGCCCCCGCGGTGCTCCGATCCGACAACGGCCCCGAGTTCATCAGCGACGCGATGGCCGACTGGGCCGGCACCCGCACCGGCCTGTTCTACATCCCGCCCGGCTCGCCCTGGCACAACGGGTACGTCGAGTCGTTCAACAGCAGGCTCCGCGACGAGTGCCTGAACATCAACAGCTTCTACTCGCTGCTCCACGCCCAGGTCGTGATCGGCGACTGGAAGACCGAATACAACCACGACCGCCGGCATTCATCGCTCGGCTACCTCGCACCCGTCGACTACGCTCGGCAATGCACCCATCAATCGGAAACCGACGACTCGCACAGCGACCGGACCGAATGAAGGGGGCGGCCCA
>NZ_JAVKPO010000050.1:0-1294 GCF_040980945.1 Kocuria sp. CPCC 204721 | reverse complement strand
TCAAGGCGGATTCAACTGGTCGTCGCAACACCTCGATCGGGAGGTGTCAGATGGTTCGTCGTCAGCAGGCAGCAGATCGGGCGGAGCGACCGAAGCTTCGGTCCCCTGGGCATCCGAAGTTCCAACGGCATGTCGAGGCGGCGTTCTGGGCGGAGATCGCCAAGGGGCTATTGCCCATCGAGGCTGCTGCCGTGGTCGGCGTGGCGCAAGCTGTCGGTCAGCGATGGTTCCGCCACGCTGGCGGCATGCCTCCATTCGATCTGAAGTTCACGCCAACCGGACGCTACCTGTCGTTCGCTGAGCGTGAGGAGATCGCATTCCTGCGTGCTCAGGGACGCGGCGTGCGCGAGATCGCTCGAACTCTAGGCCGTAACCCGGGGACGATCTCCCGTGAGCTGCGCCGGAATGCGGCCGTCCGCTACGGAAGTCGCGGGTATCGAGCGTCGGTTGCGCAGTGGAAGGCCGACATGGCCGCGAAACGCCCGAAGGCGGCGAAGCTGGTCACGAACGTGCGGTTGCATACCTACGTCCAGGACCGATTATCGGGGCAGATCGCCACGCCTGATGGCAAGGTGATAATCGGTCCCGAGCCTCCACGGTTCACGGGGATCAACAAGCCCCACCGTAAGCACCGCGGGTGGTCCACGGCGTGGAGTCCGGAGCAGATCAGCAACCGGTTGAGGCTCGACTTCCCCGATGATGAGTCCATGCGCATCAGTCACGAGGCGATCTACCAATCCCTCTACATTCAGGGCCGCGGCGCGCTCAAACGCGAGCTTGTCTGGTGTCTGCGCACGGGCCGGGCGCTGCGCGCGCCGCGGGAACGGTCACGCCGCAAGACTTGGGCGCACGTCACTGCTGGAACGCTGATCAGCGAACGTCCCGCAGAAGCCGGAGACCGAGCTGTTCCCGGCCATTGGGAGGGCGACCTGCTGATTGGGCTCGAGCGCTCAGCGATTGGCACCGTCGTCGACCGCACGACCAGGTTCACGATGCTGGTCCACCTCCCCCGTGAGAAGGGATACCGACACAAGGAAACACCCAAGAACGGCCCCGCGCTGGCCGGCTATGGCGCGATCACGATGAAGAACGCGCTGGCGAGCACGATGTCGACGCTGCCCGCCCAACTGGCGAGGTCGTTGACCTGGGATCGCGGCAAGGAGATGTCCGCTCACGCACAGTTCACGGTCGAGACGGGCATCCCGGTGTTCTTCGCCGATCCGCAGTCCCCCTGGCAACGCGGCACGAACGAGAACACCAACGGACTACTGCGCCAGTACTTCCCCAAGGGCAC